>NZ_PNOR01000012.1 GCF_002869765.1 Deinococcus planocerae
TCACCCTGCCCAGCCTGCGGGCGGGGGGGGGGGGGGCGGGGGCGGGGCCCCGCCCCCGCCGCACCCGCGCGAGCAGGGCGTCCCGCAGCAGGGGCGAGGGGTGGCGCATCACGCCCCCCGCCGCGTACAGGTCGAAGGCCGCGCCGCCCAGGCCCACCCGCCGCGCGGCCACGAGGGCGTAGTCGCCTAGGGCCGCGCCGTGTTCCCGCACGAGCCGGGCCGCCGTCTCGTCTCCGCCCTCCGCCGCGTCCAGCAGCACCCGTGCGAGGCGGCCCACCCGGCCCGGCGGGCGGCGGTCCCGGCGGGTGAAGGCGTGCAACAGCGCCTCCACGCTCCCCAGACGGTAGAGGGCCAGCACCCGCGCCGTCAGCGCGGTGGGCGGGTCCAGGCCGAGTTCCGCCCGGTACACCGCGCGCAGGGTCGCCTCCCCGAGTTCCTCGGCGCCCTCCGGTTCCTGCCAGTAGCTCGTGTGCCAGGTCCGGCCATCCGGGGCGGCGGCGGCGATGCCCGCGCCCGTGCCGCAGGCGACGATCACGCCCGTCCCGGACGGGGAGGCGGCGTGCAGGGCGCCCACGGCGTCGTTGACGACCTCGCGGGACTCGCCCCAGCCGCGTGAGGTCAGCTCGGCCCTCAACAGCGCGAAGTCCTCGGGCCAGTCGGCGCCCGTCGCGCTCAGGACGGCGGCGCGCAACTCGGCGGCCCGCGCGCCCGCCATCGCCAGCGCCCCCACCACCGCCCGGTCGATGGCGGCGAGGGCGTCCCGTTTGGAGACGTAGATGTTGCCGCGCCCCCCGCGCCCCCACCCCAGCACGCGCCCGGCGGCGCCCACCACGAGCGCGACCGTCTTGGTGTTGCCCGCGTCGATCCCGAGGACGAGCCCGGGGGCGCTCACGCGGGGGCCGTCCCCGGCCACGCGGCGCGGTCGGCCAGGACCGTCGCCTGCGTCCCCTGGAGCCACGAGGCGGGCACCGCGGGCGTGGGCGGTTCCTTCAAGGTGCGGGCGAGGATGTCCCGTTTGTGCTCGCCGCTCACGAGCAGCAGAATCTGGCGCGCGGACAGGATCACGTCCATCCCCGCCGTCAGCGCCCGCCGGGGCACCGCCTGCCCGTCCCAGTACCCGGCGTTGCTCGCCAGGCTCTCCGGCGTCAGCGTCACCACCCGCGTCGGCGCGCCCCGCCCGCACGGCGGCTCGTTGAAGCCCAGGTGCCCGTTCGGCCCCAGCCCCAGGACCGCGAGGTCGATCCCGCCGAGGGCCGAAACCTCCGCCTCGTAGCGGCGGCAGGCCGTGTCGGGGTCGAAGATTCCGCCCCCCAGCCGGACGACCTTCCCCACCCCCAGCGGCTCCACGAAGGCGCGGCGCATCCACCCCCACAGCGAGCGCGGGTCGTCCTCGCCCACCCCGAGGTACTCGTCGAGCTGCACGGCGGTCAGGCGTGAGGCGTCCAGCCCCCGCCGGGCCAGCTCCGCGTACGTCGCCATCGGGGTATTGCCGGTGGCGACGAGGACCGAGAGCGCCGGTTTGGCCCGCACCGCGTCCCCGATGAGGTCGGCAGCGCGGCGGGCGAGGGCGTCCGCGTCCTCCAGCACCTCCACCTTCACCCCGCCCGCCATCACCACAGCCGCTCCGGCAGGTACTCGCGGTGCGCTCGCGCGAGGTCGCCGTACAGCCGCTCGGCGAGGGGCAGCGTGCGGACGAGGGGGTTACTGACGAGGGCACGCAGGGCGTCCCCGCGCGACCCGTGCCACCCCGCGTCCGCCGCAAGTTGCTGGTACTCGCCGAGAGCGTCCAGCAGACCCCGCACGGGGGACGGCACCCGGAAGCCCGAGAGCGGACGCGCACCCCGGCGGTCCACCCGGCACGGCACCTCCACGACCTGCCCGTGGGGGAAGTCGGCGATGGCCCCGCCATTCACCACGTTGCACGGCCACACCTCGCCCCGGTCGTTGAACACCGCGTCCATCACGTCCACCGCGACCTCCAGCTCGAAGATGCCGCCGCGCGAGCGGGCCGGGTCGAGGGTGGGCTCCGGGGCCTCCACCTGCTCGCGGTAGTGCGCCCAGTAGTCGGGCACCTCCGCGAGGATGTCCTGGGCGCGCGTGGTGGATTTGGCGCGCAGCTCGGCCAGCATGTCCTCCTCGTAGAAGTAGTACTTCATGTACGAGGCGGGCAGGGACCCTATCGTGACGGCGAGGTGCAGGAGGCGGCGGTCCCAGGAGTCCTCCACGCCCTCCTCCAGCGCGCGTTCGAGGAGCGGCAGCAGCGGTTCCCCGTCATACTCCGCCTCCACGCTCCAGCAGGCGTGGTTGAGGCCGACCATCGTGGCCCGCACCCGCGCCGGGTCGAGACCCGCCATGTGCGCGAGTTCGAGCGGGAACACGATGGGCCCCTCGCACAGCGAGATGACCGGGACCTCCGAATGGTCGGCCACCGCCTGCGCGATGATGTTCACGGGGTTGGTGTAGTTGAAGAGGGTCGCCCCCGGGCACAGCCGCGCCATGTCCGAGACCAGCCCGCGCGTGACGTGCAGCGCCCGCAGCGCCATGAAAAAGCCCCCCGCCCCCTGCGTCTCCTGTCCGATAGCGCCGTGCGAGAGCGGAATCCGCTCGTCGAGCGCCCGCGCCTCGAAGCCGCCGGGCCGGAAACTCGACAGCACCGCGTCGCAGCCGGGTAGGGCGGCCTCGCGGTCGGTGGTCGCCGTCACCCGCAGGTCGGCGCCCTGCGCCTCAATCATCCGCTCCGCAAGCCGCCGCACGAGGTCCAGCCGCCCCGCGTCGAGGTCCACGAGGACGATCTCCGACCCCGCGAAGTTCTCCGATTGCCGGATGAACGACGCCACCGTGCCCGGCGCGCGGGTGCTGCCGCCGCCGATGTATGCCAGCTTGATGCTCGCCATAAGGGTGATTGATGCTACTGCGTTGGGCGCTGGTCGAGACGAGTTCCGGCGGGGCCGGGCTCCTCCGCCGTCGTCAGGGCCCCAACCGCCGAAGCGCGATGATGTTGTCCCTGATCGTGCCCGGCTGACCGTCCGGGCCGGTCGTTTCGGTCACGGCCCGTTCCGGGGTTCCCAGAAAGAGAAGGTCCCACCCGTCAAGATTCAGGCCGATGGAGTCGAGCGCTTCCCGCGCGGTCGGGTACTGGACCTTCGGCTCTCTCACCCAGGAGGGCGCCGAGGCGTGCTCGATCACCAGCAGCAGCCCACCGGGGGCCACGGCGTCGGCGGCCCGCCGCAGCACCGCGTCCCGGGGAAACGCGACGGGCGATTGCAGGTAGAGCGCGTACACCAGATCGAACTGCCCCGCCGGAAAGCTCACTTCCAGATCGTGCTGCTCGAAGTGGGTGCGGGCGCCCACCCCCGCGTCGGCGGCGTGGCGGGCGGCGCGTTCCAGAGCCGTGGCCGAGATGTCCACGCCGGTGACCTGCCAGCCCTGCCCGGCCAGCCAGACGGCGCTGTTGCCCTCGCTGCACCCCAGGTCGAGGGCGGTGCCCGGCGTCAGCGCTTCCACCCACCGCGCCAGGATGGCGTTGGGTCGCCCGGTCCAGGGCCGGGGGTGGTCCTGGTACCGCTGCTCCCAGTACGCCTGGGCGGTGGACGGGAGGGAGGGGTCGCCTGTTTGCTCGTTCATCTTGAGGCCTCCAGAGGGTCGAGGGGAAAGGACGCGGCGGGGCGCCGAACGCGGCCCGAATCACGTCCCGAGGGGAAAACAGTTCTGCGGTGTGAGATCAGTCCGACGCCACCGGCTCCAGCGCCGAGAGCGGCCCGAAGATCAGCGACTGGTGCAGCGAGGCTCCGGCGAACACCCCATCGGCGGCGGCCATCGAGGCGTTGCCGATGCCCGGCGTGAGGTCACCCGCCGCGTACACGCCCGGCACGCTGGTCTGCTTGCCCGCGTCCGTCTGGATCATCGGTCCCTGCGGGCCGTCCACGGGGGCGCAGCCCAGTTGCGTGGCGAGGTCACTGGCCGGACGGACGCGTGAGGCCAGGAAGAGGGCGCCCACGGGAACGAGGGGGCCACCCGTGAGGCGCACGCCTTCCAGCGCAGGGAGGTCACCCTCCAGCCCCAGGATCGGCGCGGGCTCGACCGTGATCCCGCGTTGGGCGAACTTCGCCAGCGTCACGGCGTCCGGCGGCGGCCCGCCGTTCAGGAAGAAGGTGACGGGGCCCCAGTCCGAGATCAGCAGGGCCTGGTGGGTGGACTGCGGCAGCACGCTCAGCACGCCCAGCCGCTCGCCCCGGACTTCGTAGCCGTGGCAGTACGGGCAGTGCAGCACGGTCCGTCCCCAGCGCTCGGCCACGCCGGGCAGGTCGGGCAACAGGTCCACGACCCCGTAGGCCAGCAGCAGCTTCCGGGCGCGGAGGGTCCCCCCGGAGGCGAGGGTGACGCAAAAAGCGTCCCCGTCACGTCGGGCACGGGTCGCCAGGGTGTCCAGCAAGGTCACGTTGGGGTAGGCGGCGAGGTCGGCGCGGGCGCGGGCGATCATCTGGCGCGGGGCCTGCCCGTCCTGACCAAAAAAGCCGTGGGAGTGGGCGGCGAAGCGGTTGCGGGGCCTCCCGCCGTCCAGGACGCAGACGGGGCGGCCACTGCGGGCAATTTGCATCGCGCCGGACAGCCCGGCGTAGCTGCCGCCGATCACCAGAGCGTCATAAAGCATGGGTGTTCTCCTGTGGGGCGCAGAGGGACAGGTGGCGGCGAGACTCGAAGTCGCGCGCCAGAGCCGCCAGCGTCAGGGTCTGGAGCCGCGCGGCAATCAGGGCGCCCGCCTCCCGCAAAGTGTCGTCCAGGGCCGCGTTGACGGCCTGCTCGATCAGGCAGGTCGGGCTCTGCGAGCGGTTGCCGACGGCGAACAGGGTGGGCGAGCCCAGGGCCCGGTACACGTCCAGCAGGGTCGTCCGGGCCGGGTCGCAGGCCAGGCGCCAGCCGCCGCCGTGCCCCTTTTCGGAGGTGACCAGGCCCGCGTCCCGCAGCCCGGCCATCGTGCGGCGGACCACCACGGGGTTGCTGTTCATGGCGGTGGCGAGGCGCCCGGAGGGGATGGCCTGCCGGGACTCCATCAGGTGCAGCAGCAGATGAAGCACGCTGGAGAGGCGGCTGTCGAGGTTCATGACACTCCAACTGTTACATAAGGAGGAGGAGCTGTCAAATTCGTGACTCGCCGCCGCTGTTGGGCCGGGACATCGGGCAAGCCCGCCATCCGCCCCCGGGGGTGGCGTCCTCGTGTTGTTGGTGGGGCCGGAAACCGGCGTGTGCCCGGTTGCCGCCCAGCCGACCTATACGTCACCCTGCGGACATGACAGCCCCCACCGCGTCCGACCCCCGCAAGCTGCTCACGGTCAGCCTGCCCATGCACCCCCTCGGCCCGGCGGAGCGGCGGTTTTTCGAGCGGCACCCGGTCGGCGGCGTGTGCCTCTTTCGCGGAAGCCTCACGCGGCTGGAGGACGTGGCGCGGCTGGTGACCGACCTGCGGGGGGTGCTCGGCCCGGACGTGCTCGTGAGCATCGACCAGGAGGGCGGGTCGGTCGTGCGGCTGCCGGGGCTGCCCGTTTCGCCGGGCGGGCGCGTGCTGGGCGAGGGGGACGACCCGGAGCGGACCCGGCGCGTCTCGAACGGCATGGCCCGGGGGCTGCGCGCCCTGGGCATCAACGTCAACTTCGCGCCGCTGCTCGACGTGAACACCAACCCGCGCAACCCGGTCATCGGGGAGCGGGCGTTCGGGGAGACGGTGGAGGTCGTGAGCCGCCACGGCCTCACGTTCCTGCGCGGGCACCACGCGGCGGGGGTGATGGCGGTCGCCAAGCACTACCCCGGCCACGGCGACGCCGACGTGGACTCGCACCTCGCCCTGCCGACGCTGGACTGCACCCAGGCCGACCTCGACGCGGTGGAGCTCGCGCCGTTCCGGGCAGCGATAGAGGCCGGGCTCGCGTCCGTCATGACCGCCCACCTGCTGCTGCCACGCATTGCGCCCGAGCCCGCGACGATCAGCCCGCATATCCTGGGCGACCTGCGTTCCCGGCTGGGCTTTGGCGGGCTGGTGTACACCGACGCCCTGCACATGGGCGCCCTGCTGGACCTCTACCCTCAGGCCGAGTCGGCCCGCCGGAGCATCGAGGCCGGGGCCGACCACGCGCTGGTCTTCGCCCCCGACCTCGCGGGGCAGGACCCCGTGGTGCGAGACTTTGCCGCCGCGCCGCCGAGTGACGAGGCGGTGGCCCGCAGCCTGCGGCGCTGGCGTGCGGCCCTCGCCCGCTTCCCCTTCCCCGAGCCCGACCTCCGCGCGCTGGAGGACGTGCTGGGAGACGGCGCCGTGTGGCAGGACATCGAGGACGCCGCCCGCGCCGCCGTGCGGGTGCGGGGTGAGGTCCCACTCCCCCTTGCCCGGGAGGCGCGCCTCCTCGCCCTCGTGCCCGCGTCCTCCGACGGCGGGGCCGCGAGCGACCGGGTGCCACTCGCCCAGGGGCTCACCGCGCTGCTCCGCGAGCACTTCCCGGCGTGCGAGGTCGTCGCGTACGGCCCGGACGTGCCCGACCCCGGCGATCTCGCCCGCTTCGACGCCGCTGTCCTCTTCACCGCCCGCCGGGTCGCGCTGGACGCCGAGGTGGACCTGGCCCGCGGGCTCGCCGCCCACCCGCGCGCCCTGCACGTCAACCTCTGGAACCCGGAGTTGAGCGCCGAGCTGCCGCTGCCTGCCGTGAACACCTTCGGCTTTCAGCCCGCCAGCCTGCGGGCCGCCGTGTCAGGGCTCGCGGGCGGGCGCTGAGGTGGGCCGCCCATCCTCCAGGCCGCGCAGCACCAGCTCGCTGAAGAGACTGTTGGCCCAGCCGAACCACTCGCGGGTGAACACCGCCGGGTCGTCCGGGTGGAAGCTCTCGTGCATCAGGTCAGTTCCGGCGGTCGTGGCGCACAGCGTATGCAGCATCTCGTCCCGCTCGTCCCCGTCGGTGGCCGTTAGTCCCCGCATGGCGAGCGCGAGGGGCCAGACGTGCGGCGCGGGCGTGTGCGGGCTGCCGATCCCTTCCGCGAACGTTCCCCGGTAGAAATACGGGTTGTCCGGGCTGAGCACGAAGGCGCGGGTGTTTCGGTACGTCTCGTCGCTCGCGGGACGGTAGCCCAGGTAGGGAATCGAGAGCAGGCTCGGCACGTTGGCGTCGTCCATCAGGACGTGGTGGCCCAGCCCGTCGGTCTCGTAGGCGTACATCCGCCCGTAGGTGGGGTGCTCGACGACCGCGTGGGTCTCGATGCCGCGCTCGATCTCGTCCGCCAGGGACAGGGCCTCGCCCGCGAAAGCCTCGTCCCCCCACACCTCCCGCGCGATCTCGGCGAGGTGGCGCAGTTCCACGACCGCCATCATGTTGCCGGGGACGTGGTAGTTGCGCGTGCACGCGTCGTCGCTGGGGCGGAAGGCGGACCAGACCATGCCGGTGTACGCCACCGGGTTCCCCGCTCCCCCGTTGGGCAGGTTGTCGGTGGGGGCCACGTCGCCCGGTCGGAAGAAGGTGTAGCGGCTGCGCCCGGCGTGGTGCTGCTCGGTGCGCATCACGTCTAGGATGGTCCGTGCCGCGTCCTGAAACTCGCCCCTCAGAGGTTCGGCGTCGCCCGTCACCCGCCAGTAACGGTGGGCGAGACGCAGGGGGTAACACAGCGAGTCCAGCTCGAACTTGCGCTCCCACACGAGGGGATGGCGGGTGGGTTCGTCTCCCGCGTGGCCCGCGCCATTGGGCTCGGCGTTAAAGGCGTTGGCGTAGGGGTCGGTGAGGAGGTGCCGCGCGTGCTGGCGGATCACGCCGCCCAGCAGGGCGCGCACCTCCGCGTCCCCCGCGCACAGGGCGAGGTACGGCCACACCTGCGCCGCCGAGTCGCGCAGCCACATCGCAGGGATGTCGCCCGTCACCACGAAGGTCGTGCCGTCCCCGCGCGGCTGCACGGTGGTCTCCAGGGTATTCGGCAGGCAGCGGGCGAAGACGCGCGCCACGTCCGGTCGCGTGGCAAAGACGCGCCTCACCTCGTCAAGAGGGGCTTGCAGGCTGGAATGGGTCACGCCGCCCATTGTGCGCCGGGTCCGCCCGGGCAAGGCACCTTGACACGCCCCCGCGAAAAGCCTACTTTATCGCTAAAGTAAAGTTTGATTAAGCACGAGGCTGTCGGCGAGTCCTGTCCTCCGCCCTCTTCGTCCCGCTGGCTGGGTCCTGCTTTCCACCCCGGAGCGCCCATGACGGACCTCGTGTCGCCGCCTTCCGTTGCCCCGCCGCCGACCCCGGCCACCCTGGCGGATGTCGCGCGCCTGGCGGGGGTGTCGAAGATGACGGCCTCGAACGTCATCAACGGGAAGCCCGGCATGAGCGAGGCGACGCGGCAACGGGTCCTGCACGCCGTCGAGCAGACCGGGTACGTGGCGAATCCGGCGGCGCGGCGGCTGGCGGGGCGGCGCAGCAACCTGATCGGCGTGCTGGCCCCGCGCTACGGAGTGCCCTACGTGACCGAGCTGCTCCACGGTGCACTGGGCGCCGCCGAGGACGCGGGCATGAATCTGGCGGTGTTCACCACCTCGGGGAGGGTGAGCCTGGAGCGCGAGCGGGCGGCCCTGCTGCGGACCCTCGCGGACGGGGTGCTGCTGATCCTACCCAGCGGGGACGAGCACCAGATGTTCGAGGGGGCCGTGCCGGTGGTCACCGCCGGGTCTCTGAGCCCCTACAGCGTGCGGGGCGACAACGCGCACGGCGGCCTCCTCGTCGCCCGGCACCTGCTGGCGCTGGGCCACCGCCGGGTGGCGTACATCCGGGGGCCGGAGGGTGTCTGGGTCCACCGAGAGGAATCGCGGGCGCGCGAACGCGGCTTGCGCGACGGGCTGCGGGAGGGCGGCGTGGACCTCCCCCCGCCGTACGTGGCCGCCGGGGACTTCACCGAAGTCGGCGGGGAGCGCGCCGCCCACGAGCTGCTGCGCCTGCCCGAGCCGCCCACCGCCATCTTCGCGGCCAACGACTCGGCGGCCCTGGGGGTGCTGCGCGCCGCCGAGGGTTGCGGGGTGCGCGTGCCCGGGGAGCTGTCGGTCGTGGGCTACGACGACGTGGGGGCCGCCGCGCGGGGCCGCCCGCCCCTGACCACCGTGCGCCAGCCGCTCCCCGAGATGGGCGGGGCCGCCGTGCGGATGCTGCTCGACCTCGTGCGCGGCGTGTCGCCCGCCCCGCCCCCGCCCTTTCCCACCACCTTGATCGTGCGTGACTCCACCGGGCCCCCGCCCCCCCCGTCCCGCTGACCCCCATTCCCAACCCGCCCCGCTCGCCCGGCGCCGCGCCGGAGACTCTCCCGAGGTTCCGCATGAAGCCAGTGACCCGCCTTGCCGCCCCCCTCGCCCTGCTCACCGCCGCCCTCGGGGCCTTCGCCCTCGCCCAGCAACCGAAGACCACCTTCACGGTCGTGCGCGCGGCGCAGTGGGGCGCGCAGAACCTCAACCCCTTTTCGCCCGGGGACCAGCACCTCCAGGCGACGAACTCGGCGATCTACGAGACGCTCTTTTACGTCAACGGCCTGAACGGCAAGGTCACCAACGTCCTGGGGACGCGGTACGCCTGGAGCCCGGACAACAGGACGTTGACGGTCACGACCCGGCCCGGCGTGAGGTGGCACGATGGCCGGGCCTTCACGGCAAACGACGTGGCCTTTACCTTCAACTACCTCAAGCAGTACCCGGCGCTCGACCTCAGCGGGCTGTGGAAAAACGGCCTGACGGGCGTGAGGGCGAGCGGCAACACCGTCACTTTCACCTTCAACCGCGCGAACACCCCGATCTTTTTCTACCTGGCGCTGACGCCCATCGTGCCCCAGCACCTGTGGAGCAGCGTCACGGACCCGCTGACCTACACCAATTCCAAGCCGGTCGGCACCGGGCCCTTCACCTTCGACGCCTACAGCCAGCAGGCGGTGCGGGTGCTGAAAAACCCCAACTACTGGATCAAGGGCCAGCCCTACGTGGACGCGGTGGTGTGGCGCGCGACGAACGGCAACGACGCCGCGCTGCTGCAACTCCTCAAGGGCGAGGCCGATTACGGCTACGTCGGGATTCCCGACCCCAAGGGAGGCTTCGCCGACAAGGGCCCGAACTTCAGCTACTGGTGGCCGACGAACAACTCCAACTTCTTGTACTTCAACACCACGAAGGCCCCCTTCAATGACCCCGCCTTCCGCCGCGCCCTGGCATCGGCGATCAACACGAAGGACGTGGCGCAAAAAGCCTACTCGGGCGTGCTGAACGCCGCCCCGGCGAGCGCGGTGATTCCCGCCCAGCAGGCGCAGTGGCTGCCCGCCTCCATGAAGGGCATGGCTCCCAAGTACGACCCCGCCGCCGCCGACCGGGCGCTGACCGCCGCCGGGTACCGCAAGAACGCGCAGGGCGTGCGCCTGGGCAAGGACGGCCAGCCTCTCCCGGCCTTCAAGATTCTCGTCGGCGCGGGCTGGACCGACTTCATCACGATGGCGCAGGTCGTGGGCGACAACCTCAAGCGGGTCGGCATCAACACCTCCATCGACCAGCAGACGTGGAGCAGCTACTCGGGCGGGCTCCAGACCGCGACCTACGACATGGGCATCAGTTGGGGCTGGGGCAATGGGCCTTCCCCGTATTACCTCTTCTACTCGTCGTTCTCGCCCGAACTCAGCGCCCCCGTGGGCAAGACGGCCCCGTCGAACCTCTCGCGCTACACCAACCCGAACCTCACGAAGGCCATCGCCGCCTTCCGCTCCACCAGCGACCCCGCCGCGCAGAAGCAGGCCGTCTCCACCATGATCTCGACCGTGGCGCGCGACATGCCGTGGGTGCCCCTCACCGACCGCGCGCAGTTCTCGCTGTACAACACCAGCAAGTTCACGAACTTCCCGACCGCGCAAAACCCCTACAACGACGGCAGCCCCGACGACGTGCCCGGCGCACGGCTGATGTACCTCAACGTCAAGCCCAAGTGAGGCGCACCCCGGCGGGCTGAGGGTGTTTTCTCCCTCTCCCCCTGCGGGAGAGGGCCGGGGAGAGGGGGCGTGTGACCAGCGCCAGCGGCGGCAAGACGGCCTGCCACTCATTCAACTTGGGTCACACGCCAGGCCCGCTCACCCCCTCTGCTGCGCAGCTCTACGAGTCCCAACCTCCCCCCTCCGCAAGCGGCTCTGCGAGTCAAGGGGGAGGGGTCAAAAGACCCCCTCGCCCCGAATAAGCCTCGCCTCGCCTTGCATTCCCCCGGGTGGGACTGGGACCACTCCCGTCCCGCCCGCGTCTTGAGGAGGCCCCCATGCCCTACCTCCTGCGTAAGTTCGGCGTCTTGCTGTTCACCCTGTGGGTGGCGGTGACCCTCAACTTCATCCTGCCGCGTCTGGTGCCGGGCGACCCCATCGGCGCGATGATCGCCAAGTACCAGGGGCGGCTCGACCCGCAGGCGGTCACGGCGCTCACCAAGGCTTACGGCCTCGACAACCAGGGCACCCTGATCGAGCAGTACTTCCAGTACCTCGGGCGGCTGCTGCGCGGCGACTTCGGGCGTTCCATCGGGCAGTTCCCGACCCCGGTGAGCGACATCATCGCGCAGGCGGCGCCGTGGACCATCGGGTTGATCGGCGTGACGACCATCCTGTCGTTCCTGCTCGGCAGCGCCTTCGGGCTGTATTCGGCGTGGCGGCGCGGGGGCCGGGTGGCCGACGCCCTGCCGCCGCTCGCCCTCTTCCTGAACTCCATGCCGTACTTCTGGTTCGCGCTGCTGCTGCTGTACTTCCTCGCGTACCGGCAGAGCGTCTTTCCCCTCAGCGGGAACCTCGACCCCTTCCTGACGACCTTCAGCCCCCAGTGGTGGAGTTCGATGCTGCACCACGCCGTGTTGCCCGCGCTGACCATCATCGTCACGTCGGCGGGCGGCTGGCTGATCACCATGCGCAACAACGTCATGAACGTGATGGGGGAAGATTACCTCGCCTTCGCGCGGGCCAAGGGCTTATCTGATGGCCGCATCCTGAACCGCTACATCCTGAGAAACGCCCTGCTGCCCTCCTTCACCGCCTTCGGCATCGCGCTGGGGTTCGTGGTGGGCGGCTCGATCCTCACCGAGACGGTGTTCTCGTACCCCGGCCTGGGGCTGTACCTGTACCAGGCGGTCGTGGGGCTCGACTACCCGCTGATGCAGGCGATCTTCCTCTTCATCGCGCTGGCGGTCCTCATCGCCAACTTCATCGTGGACGCGCTGTACGCGGTCCTCGACCCGCGCGTGCGGGACGGGAGGGTCACGTGACCGTCATCCCCGTGGGCCGCACGCCCAGGCCGCGGTTCAACCCGCGTGGCCTGCGTTTCGTGCTGCGCTCGCCGCGCGCCGCCGCGGGGGCGGCCATCCTGCTCGCCTTGCTGCTGATGGGCCTGTTCGCCCCGCTGCTCACCCCCTACGACCCGACCTCGCTGGAGTTCGGGACGTGGCTCAAGCCCTCGGCGGCGCACCCGCTGGGCACGACCGCGCTGGGGCAGGACATCCTGGCGCAACTGCTGTACGGGGCACGGCTCACGCTCCTGATCGGCTTCGCCTCGGGATTGGTGGCGACCGCCATCGGCACGACCCTGGGCATCGCCGCCGCCTACTTCGGGGGGCGCACCGACGAGATCATCAACACGGTCATCAACGTCTTCCTCGTGCTGCCGGGGCTGCCCCTCCTGATCGTGGCGGGGGCCTTCCTGCGCGGCGGCGGGGTGTGGCCGATCATCCTGGTGATCTCGCTGACGGGCTGGGCCTTCGGGGCGCGGGTGCTGCGCGGGCAGGCGCTGGCGCTGCGGGGGCGCGACTTCGTGCAGGCCGCCGTCGCCACCGGGGAGGGGCCGGGGCGGATCATCTTCGCGGAGATGCTGCCCAACCTCGCGGGATTGATCATGGCGAACTTCTTTTCCACCGCGCTGTACGCCATCCTCGCCGAGGCGTCCCTCTCCTTTATCGGGGTGGGCGACGTGGGCAAGATCACCTGGGGCACCATGCTGTACTGGGCACAGGCCCGGGGCGCCCTCCTCCAGGGGGCGTGGTGGTGGTTCGCGTGGCCGGGGCTGGGGATCGCCCTGCTCGGGACCGCCTGCGCGCTGCTGAATTTCGGCATCGACGAGATCACCAACCCCAAGGCCAACCACGCGAACAAGGCGACCAAGGTTCTGAGGCGCGGGAAGGGCGCGAAGGTCGCGGCCCCGCAGTCCGCCGACTCCCTGCTCTCCATCCGGCACCTCGACGCGGGGTACGTCACCCCCCTCGGGCCGGTGCGGGCCGTGCGCGACGTGAGCCTGGACGTGAAGCGGGGAGAATTCGTCGGCCTCGCGGGCGAGTCGGGCTGCGGCAAGTCCACCCTGGCCTTCGCGGCGACCCGGCTCCTCGACCCCCCCGGAGCCGTGTTCGGCGGCGAGGCGGTGCTGGACGGCAAGGACCTTCTCGCGCTGAGTCCCGAGGAGCTGCGGCGGGTGCGCTGGAAGGACTATTCCCTCGTCTTTCAGGCCAGCATGAACATCCTCAACCCGGTCATCAAGATTCGGGAGCAGGTCTACGACGCGATGCAGGCGCACGGGGTGAAGGACAGGGCGAGGCTGGAGGCCCGGGCCAAGGAACTCTTCCGGCTCGTCGGCATCCGCGAGAGTTACCTCGACGCCTACCCGCACCAGCTCTCGGGCGGGATGAAGCAGCGGGTGGTCATCGCCATCGCGCTCGCCCTGGAGCCGAAACTGGTGGTGATGGACGAGCCGACGACGGCGCTGGACGTGGTGGTGCAGCGGCAGATCTTGCAGGAGATCGACGAGGTGCGCCGGGAACTCGGCATCGCCATCATCTTCATCACCCACGACCTCTCGCTGCTGGTCGAGATGAGCGACCGCATCGCCATCATGTACGCGGGCGAGATCGTGGAGGAGGCGCCCGCCGCCGACATCTACCGCCAGCCCAAGCACCCCTACACCCGGCGGCTGATGACGGCCTTCCCGCCGCTCTCCGGCGAGCGCGAGCGGCGCGAGGGGATTCCCGGGCGCCCGCCGCCGCTGAATCTGGAGTTGCCGGGCTGCCCCTTCTACGACCGCTGCCCGTCGCGGATGCCGGGGACCTGCGACGTTCTCAAGCCCGCCAACGTCGAGGTGGAGGCCGGGCACCGGGTCGCCTGCTTCCTGCACTCGCCCGCCGTGAAGGAGCCGGGACCACAGGAGGGGGGCCATGCTCTCGCCAGCGACTGACACGCACCCGAGTCTCGGAACCGCCCTGGAGGCGCGGGGACTTACCAAGGTCTTCAAGGTGGGGCGCGCGGGCAAGAGCGTCACCGCCGTGAACCACGTGGACCTCACCATCGGGCGCGGCGAGGTGCTGGGACTGGTGGGCGAGTCGGGCTCGGGCAAGAGCACGGTCGCCCGATTGATCGGCCACCTGCACGAGCCGACCTCGGGGACGCTGCGCCTCGCGGGCGAGGAGGTGCCGCTGCGGATGGGCGGCGCGCGGCTGAGGAGATTTCGCAAGCACGTCCAGATGATCTTTCAGGACCCCTACGGCAGCCTCAACGGCCTGCACACGGTCGGGTACATCCTGTCGCGCCCGCTGAAATTGCACGGGCTGGCGAGGGGGCGTGACGTGCCCGGGCAGGTCAACGCCCTCCTCGACCGGGTGGGCCTCTCGCCCGGCGCGAGCTACGCCGCCAAGAAACCGCACGAGCTGAGCGGCGGGCAGCGGCAGCGGGTGGTGATCGCCCGCGCGCTGGCCGCCCGGCCCGAGCTGATCCTCGCGGACGAGCCGACCTCGGCGCTCGACGTGTCCATCCGGCTCGACATCATGAACCTGCTGCTCGACCTGCGGGACCAGGAAGGGCTCTCCATGCTGTTCATCACCCACGACCTCGCGGGGGCGCGGTACATGGCCGACCGCATCGCGGTGATGTACACCGGGCACATCGTGGAGGTGGGTCCGGCGGGGCGGGTGATCGACCACCCGCAGATGCCGTACACGCAACTGCTCAAGTCGGCGGCCCCCAAGCCCGAGGAGGGCCTGCACCCAGAGCGCGTCGAGGCGCGGGGCGAGGTCCCCGACCTGACGAACCTGCCGCCCGGCTGCCCCTTCGAGCCGAGGTGCCCGCACGCCCGGCCCGTGTGCCGCGAGGGCCTGCCGAGGATGTACGACGTGGGCCCCGGCCACCAGGCCCGCTGCATCCTGCACGACCCCGCGCTGGCGGCCCAGCCGCCCCTCCACCCGCAGGAGGCGCTGGCGTGACGGCGGGCTTCTGACGCCGCACGACGCCCCCACGTCCTTTCCGAGGTTTCCCCATGCCGAAGGCCGACACGCGAACACCCGACCTCGACCGTTTGCTCGACCAGATGACCCTGGAGGAACAGGTCTCGCTGCTGGCCGGAGCCGACTTCTGGCGCACCGTCCCTGTCCCGCGCCTGAACATCCCCTCCTTGAAGGTCACCGACGGCCCCGCCGGGGCGCGCGGCGGCGGTCCCCTCGTCGGCGGGAAGAAGACGGCGGCCTTCCCGGTCGGCATCTCGCTGGGCAGCACGTGGAACGCCGAGTTGCTGCGCGAGGTCGGCCAGCATCTCGCCCGTGAGGCGCAGGACAAGGGCGCGGGCGTGCTCCTCGCCCCCACGATGAACCTCTTCCGCTCGACGCTGAACGGGCGCAACTTCGAAAGCTACTCGGAAGACCCCTTCCTGACGGGCACCCTCGGGACCGCCTACGTGCGGGGCCTCCAGTCCAGGGGCGTGGCGGCCACCGTCAAGCACTACGTCGGCAACGAGTCGGAGTACGAGCGCAACACGATCAGTTCGGACATTCCCGAACGGGCGTTGCGCGAGCTGTACCTGCTGCCCTTCGAGATGACGGTCAAGCGGGGCGGCGCGTGGGCGATCATGACCGGGTACAACCGGCTGGGCGGCACGTATTGCAGCGAGAATCCAAGGCTCATCAAGGAGATTTTGCGCGGCGAGTGGGGCTTTGGCGGCCTGGTGGTGAGCGACTGGGGCGGCACCCACTCGGCGGGCGAGAGCGTGCGGGCGGGGCTCGACCTGGAGATGCCCGGCCCGGCGAGGGCCAGGGGGGCGCTGCTGGAGGAGGCGCAGAACGACGAGGCGACCCGGCGGGCGGTGCGTGAGGCCGCCCGCAACGTCTTGCGCCTGATCGAGCGCACCGGGACCTTCGACCGGCCCCGCGACGTGCGCGACGAGAGCGAACGCGACGAAGAGTACGCGGACACCCGCGCCCTGATTCGCCGGGCCGGGGCCGAGGGAACCGTGCTGCTCAAGAACGAGGGCGGTCTGCTCCCCCTCCCCGCCGGGGCGAGGGTCGCCGTGATCGGGCCGAACGCGGCGACCGGGCAGGTCATGGGAGGCGGCAGCGCGCAGATGAACGCCCACCGCCGCGTTTCCCCGCTCGACGGGTTGCGCGCGGCGCTGGGGGAGGAGAACGTCACCCACGCCGTCGGGTGCGACAACGACCGCTTCCTGCCCACGCTGGACGTTCCGCTGCATCTCGAATACTTCGGCGCGGACGGCGAACCCGTGGCGACCGAGGAACGCCGGGGAAGCGAGATCATGTGGTTCTCCTTCCCGACGGGCGTGAACCCCGCGTCCTTCCGTGCCCGGCTGAGCCTGACCCTGAGCGTCCCCGCGGACGGCGAGTACGAGCTGAGCCTGGCGAGCGCGGGGCTGACCCGGCTCCTCGTGGACGGGCGGGAGGTGATCGACAACCGGACGAACTGGCAGCCGGGCGACACCTACTTCGGGATGGGCAGCGCCGAACTGCGGGCAAGCATTGTCCTCGGTGCCGGGGAGCACGCGGCCACGGTCGAGTTCGAGCCGCACGGGGGCGGGTTCGTGCCCCTGAACGCCGTGCGGCTGGGCTTCCGCGCACCCCTCTCCCCCACGGCGCTGGAGGACGCGGTGCGGCTGGCGCGCGAGGCCGACTACGCGGTGGTGTGCGTGGGGACGAACGGCGACTGGGAGACCGAGGGCGTGGACCGCTGGGGGCTGGACCTGCCGGGCCGCCAGGACGAACTGGTGCGGGCGGTCACGGCGGCCAACCCGCGCACGGTCATTCTCCTCCAGACGGGCGGCCCGGTCCTGATGCCGTGGCTGGGCGAGGTGCCCGCCCTCTTGCAGGGCTGGTTCCCCGGTCAGGAGGCCGGGCACGCCTTCGCCGACGTGCTCCTCGGCCACGCCGACCCCGGCGGGAGACTGCCCCAGACCTTCCCGGCCCGGCTGGAGGACGACCCCACCCACCCGGAGACGCCCGACGTGCAGTACCCCGGCGAGAACGGACACGTCGAGTACCGGGAGGGGCTGTTCATCGGTTACCGCCATGTGGACCGGGCGGGCCGGGCGCCCCTCTTCCCCTTCGGCCACGGGCTGAGCTACACGACCTTCGAGTTGGAGGACGCGCGGCTGAACGCCGAGAGGATCGCGCCGGGCGGCAAGGTCCGGGTGAGCGTGCGGGTGCGCAACACGGGCGAGCGGGCGGGGCAGCAGGTCGTGCAGGTCTACGTGCGCGACGCGGAGACGACGCTGGAGCGGCCCGCGAAGGAACTGAAGGCGTTCGGGAAGGTGACGCTGGGGCCCGGCGAGAGCGGGGAGGTCACCTTGCCCCTCGACATGCGCTCGCTCGCCTACTTCGACGACGCCCGGAACGCCTGGGTGGCGGACGCGGGGGAGTTCGATGTCCTGATCGGGACGAGCAGCGCGGACCTGCCCATGCGGCTGCCGCTCACCCTGACCGGGGAGTGGAGCGAATCAGTGGGCTGAGGCGCGGAGGAGTCCGCCCGGCTCTGCGTCATCATCTCGAAGACGGCCTTTCACCAAGAGTCTCACGCCCTCCCGGAGGTCCGCATGACCGATGCTCAGAACACTCAGAAAGGCACCCTCTCGGTGCAGATGTACACCTTCCGCGACGCCGGGCAGGCCGACCCGACCGCCACCGTGGCGCGGGTCGCCGGGATCGGCTTCCGGTACGTCGAGCCCTTCGGCATCGGGGGCCGCCATCAGACCCCCGCCGCGCGGATGGCGTCGGCGACCACCCTGCGCCGCGACCTGGCCGACCACGGCCTGAACCTCTCGTCCGTCCACGCCGCCGCGCCGTACGGGCCGCAGGCCGAAGCCATCCTCGACGAGCTGGAGCTGATTGGGGCCACCCTCGCCGTCGTCTCCTGGCCCGGCGAGGTTCACGGCTTCGAGCGGGACGCCCTCTCCACCCTGGACGGCACCCAACGCTTCGCGGGGGCGATGAACGAGGCCGCGCAGAACGCGGGCGCGCGGGGCCTCCGGCTCGGCTACCACAACCACTGGTGGGAGTGGAACACGTTGGAGAATGGACAGACCGCCTACGACACCCTGCTCGGCCTGCTCGACCCGGCGGTCTTCACCGAGGTCGATACCTACTGGGCGCGCACGGCGGGGCAGGACCCGGCGGAACTCCTGCGGCAACTCGGGGACCGGACGCTGGCCCTCCACGTCAAGGACGGCCCGGCCACGCCCGAGGCGGATCAGGTGCCGCTCGGCGAAGGGGTGGTGGACTACCGCGCCGCCCTCCTGGCCGCCCCGTCCGCGCGGTGGCACGTGCTGGAGATGGACCGCAGCGCCGGGGACGTGTTCGCCGACGTGGAGAGAAGCGCGCGGCGGCTGATCGACGAGGGCCTGTCCACCTGGGAAGGGTAAGTCCCTCTCCCCTCCCCCACCGAAGGAAGACACCATGACCCACAGAATCGGCATCGTCGGCACCGGCAACATCAGCGCCGCCTACCTGGGGATCGCCCGCGAACTTGCACTGTTCGAGGTGAAGGCGGTCACCGACATAGACCTGGGCCGCGCCCGTGCGCAGGCCGCCGAGTACGGCACGCAGGCGATGACGCGCGAGGACCTCCTCGCCGACCCGGAGATCGTCGCCGTCGTGAACCTCACGCCGCCCGCCACGCACGCCGAGGTGAGCCTGGCCGCCCTGAGCGCCGGGAAGCACGTCTACAGCGAGAAGCCGCTGGCGGTAGAGCGCGAGGACGGGCGGGCCATCTTGCGGGAGGCTCAGGAGCGCGGGCTGCGGGTCGGCTGTGCCCCTGACACCTTCCTGGGCGCAGGGCTCCAGACCGGGCGCGAACTCCTCGACGCCGGGGCCATCGGGCGCCCGGTCGCCGCCACGGCCTTTTTCATGGGGAGCGGCCCGGAAGCCTGGCACCCCAGCCCCGACTTCTTCTACCAGCCGGGCGCGGGGCCGCTCTTCGACATGGGGCCGTACTACCTGACCGCGCTGGTGAACATGCTCGGCGCCGTGACACGGGTGGGCGGCAGCGCCGTCAAGGCGTTCGAGGAGCGGGTGGTCGGCAGCGGGGCGCGGCAGGGGGAGAAGATTCAGGTGAGCACGCCCACGCACGTCACGGCCCAACTGAGCTTTGCGGGTGGACAGGCCGCCACCTTCATCGCCAGCTTCGACACGCCCGCGAGCGAGCTGCCGCGCATCGAGATGTACGGGACCCAGGGGACGCTGAGCCTGCCCGATCCCAACACCTTCGGGGGGCCTCTCAGAATCCGGCGCCGGGGAGCCGAGGAGTGGGAGACGGTAGAGCTGACCCGCCCCTTCCAGAGCAATGCGCGCGGCATCGGGCTGGCGGATATGCTCGACGCCGTGGTGCGCGGCACGCCCCACCGGGCGAGCGGCGACCTCGCCTTCCACGTCCTCGACGTGATGCACACGATTCTGGAGGCCGCCGAGCAGGAGCGGACCCTGACGCCCACGAGCCACGCCGAGCGACCCGAGGCGCTGCCTGCCCAGCCCGGGTGGTTCCGGGGCACGCCAGCGGGGGCGCCGGGAGTTTAAGCTGTCCCCCGGGTACCGGACCCACACCGCCTAGAGCCTCTTTCCCGCGCCGCCCGCCCGCTTCCCCGGCTGCGGGCGGCGCCTCCCCTGGAGACCCCATGCCCCGACCGATCACCCTCTTTACCGGCCAGTGGGCCGACCTCCCCCTCAAAGAACTCGCGCCGCTGGCGAAACAGATGGGCTACGACGGCCTGGAACTCGCCTGCTGGGGCGACCACTTCGACGTTCAGGCGGCCCTGCGCGATGACGATTACGTCCGGCAAAAACGCGCCCTCCTTGAGCAACACGGCCTGCACTGCGTGGCGATCAGCAACCACCTCGTCGGGCAGGCGGTGTGCGACCCCATCGACGAGCGGCACCGCTCCATCGTCCCCGCCCACGTCTGGGGTGACGGCGAGCCCGAGGGGGTGCGGGGGCGGGCGGCGCAGGAGATCATCGACACGGGCCGGGCCGCCCGGAAGTTCGGCGTGGGCGTCGTGAACGGCTTCACGGGCTCGTCTATCTGGCACAGCCTCTACGCCTTCCCGCCGACCGATCAGGCCTTCTGGGACCGGGGCTTCGCGGACTTCGCGGCCCGCTGGACGCCCATCCTCGACGCCTTCGAGACGGAGGGGGTCAACTTCGCGCTGGAGGTCCACCCCACAGAGATCGCCTTCGACATCGCGACGGCGCAGCGGGCGCTGGAGGCGGTGGGGCACCACCCCCGCTTCGGCTTCAACTTCGACCCCAGCCACCTGGGGTATCAGCACGTGGATTACGTCCGCTTCCTCTACACCTTCCGGGGCCGCATCTTCCACGCGCACATGAAGGACGTGTGGTGGGGGCACGGGACGGGCGAGGTCGGCGTCTTCGGCGGGCACACGAGTTTCGGCGACCACCGCCGCTACTGGGATTTCCGCTCGGTGGGGCGCGGGGACATCGATTTCGAGGAGGTGATCGTCGCGCTGAACGACATCGGGTACGACGGGCCGCTGAGCGTCGAGTGGGAGGACTCGCGGATGGACCGGGTGCACGGGGCGACCGAGAGCGCGGCCTTCCTGCGGCGGCTCGACTTCCCGGGCTCGAACGTGGCCTTCGACGCGGCGTTTGCGGGGGAAGAGCAGCCGGGCGGGGCGGAGGGGTCGCCCGCGTCCTGAGCTACTCCAGCACCTCGACCGCCTCCGCACTGCCTACGGCAGGCACGCCGCCACCGGCAAGGTCCACGCGGGGAGCCGGGGCGGTGTAGCGGCCAGGGGCGAGCGCCCGCAACTGGTAGCGGATGGTGGTGACGCCCGGCGCGACCCGTTCCAGGTAGAAGACCGCCCGGTCGTCGTAGATGGACCGTTCCGCCCACGCCACCGCGCCCGAGCGCGGCGGGTTGACCGAGCCCGGATAGGCGAAGGGCCGGTCGTCCACCGCCTCCAGGCCGCCGGGCAGGGGGTCGGTGACGCGCAGGTGCCGCGCCCCCACGTCGGCGCGCACGGTGAGGGTCACCGTGACCACCCCGTCGCGCTCGACCCGCGTGCGGTCGTACCGCCGCTCGACGTGAACGAGGCTGGGGGCGGCAGGAGTGGTGTCCTTGGCGCGGACGCGCAATTCCCGGCGGAAGGCCAAGGGGCCGTCGCCCTGGAGGGTCAGCGGCTCACCCGCTTTCACGGCCTCTGGAGGCACCACGACACGCAGCGGGGCACCCACCCGCCCGGTCTGCTCCCAGGTGCCGATGCGCAGGGTGACCGCGCTGGGCTGCCGTCCCGCCGTCTCCCCCTCCACCACGCGGCGCAGGGCGCGCAGGGCCGCCCCGGTGCCGAGGGGACCGGGCCACGCGGCGCCCGTCTTGCGGTCGAGGAGCGCCTGGGTCAGGGGGGCCACGTCCGCCGCTTGCCCCAACGCCGCCCCCGCCTCCAGCAGCAGGGCGGTGGGCTCGGTGTCGCCCCGCCAGCCCCCGGCGTCGCCGAGGACCAGGGTGCCCGTCGTGGTCGTCTGCGCCGCGCGCCGCGCCCGCGTGTAGAGGGGCCGGGCGAGGTCGGGGGCGACCGGGGCCAGGGCGGCGGCGAGCCGGGCGGTGTCCACCGGGTCGGTTGGACCACCTGCGCGCGCCAGGCCGAGCGCAGCGGAGGGGTCCCCCGTCCGGGCGAGGGCGGCGGCGAGGAGCACGCGCTCCGGCTCACCCGTTCCCGCCTTCGCCAGCAGGCGGCGGGCGTTCCCCGCGGCCACCGTCAGGGTCGCCGCGTCGGTCAGACCTGTTCCTTTCGCCTGGGCAAGCGCACTCAGGGCGCGGGCGGTCATCTCGGCGTCGGGGGCGCTCCCGGCGGTCCAGCCCCACCCCTCCTGGCCGCGCAGGGCGAGCAGGGAGGCGAGGTCGCGCCTGGCCTGCCCCAGCGCGCGCGCCGCCACGTCGGGCCAGCCCAGCCGGGTGCCGATGGCCGCGAGGTCGAGGTTGGCCCCCAGCCGGGCCGCCACCCCGTCGGTCGTGACCCAGCGATCCTCCGGGTCGGCGAGGTGCGCGTCGAGGCCGCCCAGGGCGGCTTGCAGCGGCGTGGCGGCGAGGTCCACGACGAGGCTCTCGACCCCCGCACCGCCGGGCCAGGTCAGGGGGTCGGTCAGGAGGCCCGGCCCCGCCTGCGCCCCGCTCCGGGCGAGGAGAGTGCGCGGCCCCGCCTCGCGCAGGGGCAGGGTCTCGCGCAGGGCGTCGCGGTGTTCGCCCCGCTGCGCCCAGGCGTCGAGGAGGACGCTGCGGCCCGTCCCCGGCGCGGTGAGGGGGAAGAGGGTGCTCGCGGCCCCCGCGTTCAGGGGCAGGGTGCGGGTGCCCTCCCGCCCGCCGACCCCCAGGCCGAGGGTGACGGTGCCCTGCCCGGCGCTCCCCCCCGGCCCGGTGCGGTCGAGGACGCTCACGGCGGCGCGGCCCGCGTCCCCCTGGGTGAGCACGCGCGGTCGGGCGAGGCGCAGGGCGAAGGGCAGCTCGGCGCGGACCTCTCCCCGGCTCGCCCCGGCGCCGCCCTCCCGGGTCAGGGCGCGGGCGCTGACGCGGTAGCCTCCCAGCGCCTCGGGGAGACGGACCTGGACGCGGGCCGCACCGTCTTGCCCAGTTGCCACCGTGCGGAAGAGGGCCACCTCGCGCAGGTCCTGCCTCGGCACGCCGCCCTCTGCCCCACCTCCCCCGCCGCCTCCCCCGTCGGCGGGCGCCCCGGCGGTCGAGTACACCTGTACGGCGGGGTAGCTCGCCCCCCACAGCAGGCGCCAGGGGTCGGGGCTGGGGTCTTCCGCGAGCGCGTAGACGGACTCGTTCACCACCGCGAGCGTGACGAGGGCGGGCACCGGGCGCCCCCCCTGCCGGGTTCGGACAGTCAGGATGGTCTCCTCGCCGGGCCGCAGGTTGGCCTTTTCCGGGATGACGGTCACGTCGAGCTGTCGGTCGGTGCGCGGGACGTACAGGAGGTCGGTGCCCGCGCGCAGCGAGTCCGCCCCGAAGACCGCCGCCGCCGAAAAGGTCAGGCCGGGCGCGAGGTCGGGGGTGACCTTCCAATCCAGCCTCAGCTCACGGCCCGTCACCCGGACGAGGCGGGGGGTGACGCGGCCCTCGACGTTCGCGCTCAGTAGGAGGGGCGTGCCCGGCGGGAGGTCGGTGCGCAGGGTGAGGCGGGCGGTGTCCCCCACCGCGTAGCGGGTGCGGTCGGCGCCCAGGGTCAGGGTGCGGGCCTGTCCGGTCGGGGCGGGCTCGGGCACGAAGGCAGCCTGGAAGGTGGCGCGCACCGCCCGCGCCGCCGCGTCCCGGGCCGACAGACGGACGAGGTAGGCGCCCGGCTTCCCCGCCCGGAAGGCGAGGTCGAGCGCCCCCCCGGCCCCGCTGCGGGCCTCCCGCCGCGAGACCACCTCCTCGCGGTTGCGGTACTCGGTGCGGCCCTCCACCTGGATGGGCTCGCTGTAGGCGCGGACCACCGTGACGCCCACCGGGCGACCCGCCAGCGGCGCGTTCGTGCCGACCTGACGGACGAGGACGCGGGCCCTCACCTCCTCGCCCGTCTGGGTAGGAAACCCCGGCAGCTCGAACTTCAGCCCGGCGGGGTGGACGGTGACCTCGCGCGAGGCGAGCACGTCCCGCCCGTACTCGTCGCGGGCGCGGACCACCACGGTGTAGACGCGGGGCACGCCCCCGGTCGCCGTCGGGCGCAACGAGGCCTGCCCCTGCCCCGAGGTGATGTCGAGCCGGGCGGCGGGCTTTTGCCCGGGGTTCAGGTCCGGCGAGGAGCGCCAGTAGGCCCAGGACTGCGTTTCGAGGTGGAAGCGGTCGTTCGGGTTCCCGGTGTTCACCGCCCCCGGCCAGAGGGCGCCCTCGCCGTAGCCGCCGCCGAGGAAGGCGTCCGCGCGCACGGTCGCCCCGCCCCCCGCATACAGCTCGGCGCGCGCACTCACGGGCAGGGGCTCGCCGGTCACGACCTCCGCCGGGCCGCCGAGGTCGAGGGTGAACTGCGGCTTGACGAAGGCCTGCACCCGCACGGGCAGGCTGGCGATGTCGGGCGCGGGGGCGGGGTTCGCCGGGGTGGAGGGGCCGGGCACCTCGACCTCCACCCGGTACTCGCCCACCCGCACGTCCTCGGGGAGGGGGAACTCGAAGGTCACGAGGCCGTCCGCGTCCGCATTCGCCGACCGCCACGCCAGGGTCAGGGCCGGGTAGCCGTCGTCCACGAGGCGCACGGTAACGGGGCCCCGGTACGGCACGCGCGTCCCCGGTCCCAGTCGCCGGGCGACCGCCAGCCCCCGCAGGGTCTCGCCGGGGCGGTACACCGGTTTGTCCGTCTGGACGAAGGTGCGCGCCCGCGTCTCGTCGCCCGACCACAGGCCGTATTCACCCGTCCCCAGCGCGGCCCGGTGGGTCAGGCCGCCGAGCGCCGCGTCCCCGTAGACGGCCAGCCTCTCCCCGTCCCGCTGCGGCAGGAAGGCCAGGCCCCGGGCGTCCGTCGTCACCGGGGGCAGGGACCGGGACGACACCCGCTCGCCCTCCGGCCCGAAGAGGGAGGCGACCGCCCGCAGCCGCACGCCGGGGAGGACCCTCCCGTCGTCGAGGCGGGTGGACCAGACCCACAGGCCCGCCGGGGTGGTTAGGGTGGTCAGCGCGAGGTCGGTGACCTCCATCACCTCGGCGGCGAGGACCGCGGCGGGGGCGTCCGCGCGCGAGGCGGTCACGAGGTAACGGCCCGGCGCCAGGGCCCCGAGGGGCGCGGTGGCCTTGGTGCCCGCGAGCCCCACCCGCACGCTGCGCAGAGCCCCTCCCGTGACACGCAGGCCCGTCTCGCCGGGAGCCGACGGGGCGAGCGGCAGCACGCGCACCTCCCAATCCGCGGCGCGGCCCTGGGCGGCGTTCGACTCGCGGCTGAGGTACACCGTCACGGGGCGCGCGCTCGGCTGGGGCGGCAGATACCACTGGGGCCCGCTCAGCCGCACGGGCCCGGCGGTGGACCTCACGTTCCCGCCGCGGGCGTAGAGCACCCGCTCGCCGTAGGGGATGGTCACGACCGGGCGCCCGCCCCCCGAGGACCGCAGGACGGTCACGGGCTTGCCGGGGGGCAACGTGAGCACGGGCGGGCCGCCCAGCGTGGGCGAGGCGTACAGCGGCGTGGGGGCGACCGTCACGTCGGCCCGGGCGGTCGCCCCCAGGCACGCCGTCAGGAGCAGAAGGGCCCGGAGGGGAAAGCGCGGCATACCCCAGCATAGGCGCCGCCCCACGCGGGCGGACGGCAGATGTGCGGCGGGCTGACCGGGCGAGGCTGGAGGGAGGGGCAAAGCGGCGGCGGTGGGCACGCCCCAACTCCTACGCCGGGACCCTGACCCGAAGCTGTTTTCGCCCGGAGTTGGACCTCGAAGCCCGCGCTTTCTTACCCCGGACGTCGACTCGCCGCCTTCCTGAGCGGCCTGACGCCCGGCGAGGCGCGGGCAGGTTGCCCTGTGGACGACCTGCCCGCCCTCGACGCCCCGGAGATCGGCGACGCGGCCCTGGAAGTGCTCGCCAACCCTGTTGTCAGGCTACGCGGGCACGGCACCAGCAGGGTGGAGGGGGAGCGGGGAAGGGTTGCTCGTCACGTGACGAGCAAGGGGGAACGCCCCTCTGCGCCGCACGACCCCGGCGCGCGTAGAGCGGGCCGCGTAGACTGGGCCCCCGTGACGCCGAGCCCCCGACCCCTCCTGCTCCCCTCTCCCCTGCGCGGGGAACTCACCGCACTCACCCGGCTCGCCGGGCCGGTGGTCGTGTCGCAGTTCGCCTCGAATTCCCTGGCCCTGATCAGCACGGCGGTCATCGGGCGGCTGGGCGGGGCGGAACTCGCGGCGGCGGCGTATGCGAACGCGACCTACTACCTGCTGTTCATGGTCCTGGTGGGGGTGATGCTCTCGGTCGGCCCGCGGGCCGCGCAGTCGCACGGGGCGGGGGACCCGGGGGGCGTGGGGCGGGCGCTGCGGGGGGGGCTGCGGCTGGCCCTCTTTCTCGCGGCGCTCGCCCTCCCCCTGATGTGGGGGGTGGCGGCGCTGCTGCCCGGCCTCGCGCCGGAGGGCATACGGGCAGACCTCGCCGCGACCTACCTGCGGGTGTACGCCCTGGGGATGCTTCCCATGCTGACCTTCACGGCCCTGCGCGGCACGCTGGAGGGCACCGGGCGGCCCCAGGTGGTGACGGCGGTGGCGCTCGGCGGGGTGGCGCTCGTGAGCGTGCTCAGCCCGGCGCTCGCCTTCGGGTGGGGGCCCCTGCCGCGGCTGGGTCTGGTGGGAGCGGGCGTGGCGAGTGCGGTGACGGCGTGGGCGACCACCCTGGCCCTGCTCCCCGCCGCGCTGCGGGCCGCGCCCCGCACGGGGGGGGACACGCGCGGGGAGGTGCGCGCCCTGCTGCGCCTGGGCTGGCCCATCGGCCTCACCCTCGGCGCCGAGGGGGGCATGTTCAGCGTGGTCTCGCTGCTGATGGCCCGCTTCGGGCCGGAGGCGCTCGCGGGGCACAACGTCGCGTTGCAGGTCATCACGGCGGTGTTCATGATCCCGCTGGGCCTCGCCACCGCGACGGGCATCCGGGTCGCGCACGCGGCGGGGGCGGGCGACCGGGCGGGGACGCGGCGGGCGGGGTTGGTCGGCGTCGGCCTCGCGGGCGGCGTGATGGTCGTGTTCGCCCTCCTCGAACTCCTCGCCCCCCGCCTCGCCCTCGGCGTCTTCGTGGACGTGGACGACCCGCGCAACGCGGCGCTGATCAGTACGGGCACAGCCCTCCTCGTGATCGCCGCCCTCTTCCAGACGCTCGACGGGGTGCAGGTCACCGCGAACGCCGCCCTGCGCGGCCTGCAAGACACCCGCTGGCCGCTGCTGATCTCGCTGACCTCGTACTGGCTCGTGGGGCTGGGGGTGGGGGTGCTGCTCGCCTTTCCCCTCGGGATGGGGCCGCGCGGCCTGTGGTTCGGCCTGACGGCGGGGCTCACGATGGCGGCGGTGCTGCTCCTCACTCGCTTCCTGCGGCGGACGCGGGCGGGCTGAAAGGTTCGGCCCCCCGCCCCTCACCCCTGTGTAGGGTAGGTCACCAGCTCGATCAGATGCCCGTCGGGGTCGCGGAAGTAGAGCGAGCGGCAGACCGTGTGGTCCTGCTCCTCGGCAGCGATCCCCAGGGCGGCCAGCCGTTCCCGCGCCTCCCGGAAGCCGGGCTCGTCCGTGGCGACGGCGAAATGCTGCCGGGGATGCCCCGGCCCGGCGTCCCCGCGTGGTCGCAGCAGGGCCACCCCCACCGGACCGTGGGCCAGGAACACCGGGTCCTGGGGGTCCGACCAGACCTCCGCGTATGTCCGCCGCAGGCCCAGCACTTCCCCGTACCAGCGAACCGAGCGGTCCACATCACCGACCACCAGCGCCACGTGGTCGATGCGGGCGAGCCTCACAGCGCCCCCCGCAGGTCATCCTCGCGGACGCAGGCAGGGTGGGCGAGGTGGGCCGGGGTCCTGGTCTCGGGCTCAACCATCGGAACTCCAGTCAGAACAGGTGTTGGAGAGGGGCGGGCAGCGTGCCCGGGTCACCGACCACCTTCCCCGGGTTGAGCAGCCCACGGGGATCGAACAGCGCCTTCACGTCGCGCATCACGTCGAGGGCGTCCCCGTGCTCGGCGCGCAGGTAAGCCCGCTTGCGCAGCCCCACCCCGTGTTCGCCCGTGCAGGTGCCCCCCACCGCGACGGCGTGCGCGGCGAGGCTGTGCAGGACGTGATCGATGCGCGCCCAGGCGTCCGCGTCCTCCGGCGGCGCGTGCATCAGGAGGTGGAGGTTCCCGTCTCCGATGTGGCCGACCAGCGGGGCGGTGAGCCCACCCTCGTCCAGCAACCGCAGCGCGAGGGCCGCCGTCCCCGCGAGCGCCGGGAGGGGCACGCACACGTCCCCGATGCGGGTGGCGTGCCCGGGCCAGGCGGCGCGCAGGGCGTCGTAGACCCCGTGCCGGGCGGCCCACAGCGCCCCCGCCGCCTCGGGCGTCCGGGCCTCTCCCACCACCCGCCCCCCGTGGAGGGCCGCCGCCTCCGAGGCGAGGGCGAGCTGCGCGTCCGCGTCCGCCGGGTCGCGGCCCGCCACCTCCACCCAGAGGGTCGGCTCTTCCGGGTCGCGGCGGTCCCGGTGGCGGTTCACCGCCCGCACGGTCGCCGCGTCCACAAACTCCAGCCGCTCGGGGAGCACGCCCAGCCCGCGCAGGGCCAGGCTCGCCCCCACGGCGGCCCCCACGTCCGGGAAGGCGAGCTGCGCGCTCGCCGTGACGGGCGGCAGGGGGTGCAGCCGCAGGGTGAGGGACGTGATCACGCCCAGGGTCCCCTCCGAGCCGATGAAGAGGCTTTTGAGGGCATACCCGCTGCTGCTCTTGCGGGCCGCGCTCCCCAGGGTCACGACGCGCCCGTCGAGGAGCGCCACGCGCA
Organism: Deinococcus planocerae; assembly: GCF_002869765.1. Classification (NCBI taxonomy): domain Bacteria; kingdom Thermotogati; phylum Deinococcota; class Deinococci; order Deinococcales; family Deinococcaceae; genus Deinococcus; species Deinococcus planocerae. The sequence continues at coordinate 28,700 of NZ_PNOR01000012.1, forward strand.
GGGCGGCGACGTGCTCGCGCATTCCGCCGTAACGCACGGTGGTCGTGCCGCTGGCGTTCGTGGCGGCCATGCCCCCCAGCGAGGCGTCCGCCCCCGGGTCCACCGGGAAGAACAGGCCGTGCGGGCGCAGGCGGCGGTTCAGCGCGAGTCGCCGCACCCCCGGCCCCACCGTCACCGTCCAGCCCACCGGGTCCACCTCGCCCACGGTGTCCAGGCCCGTGAGGTCGAGGGAGATGGCCCCGGGTACCGGGAGGGCCGCCCCCTCCAGGCTCGTCCCCGCGCCCCAGGGGGTGACGGGCACGCCGAATTCCCGCGCGACCGCCAGGGCCCCGAGCACATCCGCCTCTGACCGGGCGAGGACGACCGCCCCGGGGGTGCAGGTCAGGGCCGTGCCCTCGTCGCGGGCGTGGGCGTTCAGGTCTCCCGGCTGCACGCTCACCCGCTCGCCCAGCGCGTCCCGCAACGCCCCCAGCCAGGCCGACTCCGGAACCGTCACCCTCTCCCCTACCGGATGAGCTTCCAATCGCCGTTCACGATCTGCACCATCACGCGGCTGCGGGCGTCGAGGCCGAGGTGGTCTTGCGCGCTGAGGTTGAAGATGCCGTGCGCGCCGATCACATTGCGGGTGCCCTCAAGCGCGTCGCGCAGGGCGGCGCGGAACTCGGCGGTGCCGGGCCTCGCCCGCTTGAGGGCGACGGGAACGGCCTTCTGCATCAGCAGGCCCGCGTCCCACATGTGCGCCCCGAAGGTGCTCACGCTGCCCTGGCCGTAGCGGCTCTCGTAGAGGTTGGTGTAGGCCAGCCCCACCTTCTTCGTGGGGTTGGTGTCGGGAAGCTGGGAGGCGACGAGCACCGGCCCGGCGGGCAGGATCGCGCCCTCCACGTCCCGGCCCCCCACCCGCAGGAAGTCGGCGTTGGCGACCCCGTGGGTCTGGTAGATCTTGCCCCCGAAGCCGCGGTCCTTCAGCGTCTTTTGCGGCAGCACGGCGGGCACCCCGGAGGCGCCGACCAGCACCGCGTCGGGCCGGGCGGCGAGCACCTTGAGAATCTGCCCGGTCACGCTGGTGTCGCTGCGCCCGTAGCGCTCCACCGCCACGACCCGGATGCCGCGCGCCGCCGCGTTGCGCTGGAGTTCGGCGAGCCAGCCCTCCCCGTAGGCGTCGTTGAAGCCGATGTAGCCGACCGTCTTCACCCCGTTTTGCTGCATGTGCCCCGCGATGGCGGCGGCCATCAGGGCGTCGGTCTGCGGGGTCTTGAACACCCAGCTTCTGCGGGCGTCCACGGGCTTGATGATCGCCTCGGAGGCGGCGAGGCTGATCATGGGCACCTTCGCCTCGGCCACCACGTCGATCATGGCGAGCGAGGCGGGCGTGGTCGTCGTCCCGATGATCAGGTCCACCCGGTTGTCCTGAATCAGCTTGCGGGTGGCCGTCACGGCGGCGGTCGTGTCGGAGGCGTCGTCGAGCACCGTGTACACGACGCGCTGCCCGCCGATGGTTTGCGGCAGCAGCGCGACCGTGTTCTTCTCGGGAATGCCCAGGCTCGCCGCCGGACCCGTCGAGGACACCACCACCCCCACCCGGAGGTCGGCCAGCGCGAGCGAGGAGAGGGCGAGCAGGGCGGTCACGAACAGGGGTCGCGTCATGGAAAAACCTCCGTGGGAAGAGTCCGAAGCGGCGAAGGGGCTGGGTTGAGCGTGTCCGGATCGTAGCAGAAAGAGTTTCCGCCCCACCCCCCCCAACTCCCTGCCGCCCGCCGCCGTCCTCCGCGGAGGGTGTGCCTGTGCCTCAGCGCGACTGTTCGAGCACGAAGATGTGGCGCCGCCCGGGCAGCGTCCCGGGCGTGATCTCCAGGCTCGGCCCACCCACCCGGGTGATCATGTCCCCCGGGTAGCGCGACAGGAACGTCTCGACGGGCTCGATCTGGAGCCAGCCGCGCGGGCTGTGGTAGTGCATGGGGATGACCACGCGGGGGTCTATCGCCTCGATGGCCGCGTCGAGGTCGCCCAGGGCGATGGTCGCGTGCGCGCCCGCCAGCGCGAGCAGGATGTCGACGTTGCCCCGCAGCGCGCCGAGGTGTTCGGGTGGAACCGGGTTGCCCGTGTCGCCGAGGTGCAAGACGCGCAGCCCGCCGAGGGTGAACAGGTACAGGGCGTTCGCGTCCGGGTGACGCCCGAACTCGCCCTGGAAGTCGAAGGTCAGGCTCTCCATCGCCGGGAAAGGCCGGATCTCGACCCCCTTCACGGTGGCGCCCTCCGGCGGCAGTTCGAGGGCGTCGACCACGGCGGGATCACCGCGGATATGGCTCGGGTCGGAGTGGAACGTGTCGGTCGACGAACTCATGATCACGAGGTCGGCGGGCTCGTCGATGGGGGCGAAGCCTGAGCCCGGTTTGGGCCCCGGCGTGTAGGGGTCGGTCACGACGGCCAGCCCGTCCGCCTCTAACCGGAAGCTGGCGTGGGCGTAAAACGTGATCTTCACCGGCTGTCTCCTTCAGCGGTCGTCGCTCGGGCTGCGGGGGGCGTCCGCTCGGCGGGGAGGGCGCGTCAGGAATCCTGCGGCCCGTCCACCTTCTCGCCCAGGAACAGCTCCCAGACCTCGACGATGCCCTCGGTCGCGGCGGAGAATCCGGTGAGGTGCGGGGCCTGCATGTGCCGCTCCCAGAGGGGACGGGTGGTCCAGTTCTCGTAGCACATGATCAAACCGGGGTCCTCGACCGAGCGGTGCATGTCGTAATTGACGCAGCCCTCCTCGGCCAGCGTCGGCGCGATCAGGGCGCGGCACGCCCCGTAGAGCTGCTCCTCGGCCCCCTCTTTGGCTTTCAGCTTGGCGATCACCGTCAGTGGCATGGTTCGTCTTCCCTCCTCTGTGGAGCTGTTCGGTGTGCGGCTGTGGACAGGGCCGCGTCCGGGCCGGACCTCGACCCCCTCCCCGAGACTATAGAAGGACGTTTCCGGCGAGTCGCCGAACGTGAAGAGGCAAGAAAGTCACGGACTGGCCGGGGCGGCTGGGGATGGAAGGCCCCCGCTCTCCTCGCCCTGGACCCACCCCTCCTCACTCTGACGAGGGGCTTATGCTGGGAGCACCGACCACCGAGCGCCTCTTCTTCCTTCCCGGAGATCGCCATGCCCGGAGCCGCTCCCGACCACAGCAGATGGCGCGTTGCCCCGCCTCCGTCGGCCTCTCTCGCCAGGAGCGGCCCCTGTCCAAATTCCCGGCCAGGAGGAGAGGCGGCTTCCCGGCGGCGAGGGGTGATGGGCGGGGGGGTCACGGTGCGAGGAGGAGCGGAAGACCGGCCAGGCCGACACGTGGGCTTCACCGGGCGCGGGCGGCCCGCCCCATGAACCTCTCGGCGCTCACGGAGACCGGGCCGCGGTGCGTCCACTTCGCCTCGGTCGCGCAGGTCGCCGCCTTCCTCGAACACCCCCGCGACCTCGCCGTCTTCCACCTGCGCGGGGCGGAGTTGAGGTCGGAGGCGGAGCTCCTCGCCGGGTTGGCCCACGCGATGGCGTTCCCGCCTTGGTTCGCCTACAGCCTCGACGCGCTGGAGGGTTGCCTGCGTGACCTCGCCTGGCATCCGGCCTGCGGGTACCTGCTGATCGTCTGGGACGCGGAGACAGGGGCACCCGGCGTGCTGCGGCGCCTGCGGGAGGCATGGCAACGCTGCGCCCCCTTCTGGCACTCCCCCGACGGGTCGGACGTGTGGTCCCCGCCCCGTCCCACGCCCTTCCACCTCGTCCTCGTCGGCCAGGAGGAGCGGGTGTTCCCCCCCTCGGAAGGGGGGACGTAGCCTATGGCCGCCCCCACGGCGACCGCTGACCCCCACCCGGTCGTTCGCCGGGATTTGACGGACGGCAAGGTGCCACCCTAAGTTGCGAATCCACGAACCCGGGGAGGCCCCGCACGGCTGGCCTCCGCGCCGCCCCGCCCACCCACGAGGAGCGTTCATGCCCAAGTTCGGTCCACCGTCCAGTCAGGGTCCCGCGTCCGGTCTCATCATCCGCGAGCAGGCGCCGCCCAACCTGGAATTCCCCTTTCGGGACCTGGACTCCCGGATCACGCCGACGGGCAGCTTCTACGTCCGCAGCCACTTTCCCACCCCGGCCCTGACCGCCGCAACCTACGGCCTGACGGTGGGCGGGGAGGTCGCCCGGCCCCTGCGGCTGAGCCTCGACGACCTGCGGTCCTTGCCCGCGCGCACGGTCACGGCGACGATGGAGTGCGCGGGGAACGGGCGCGTCTTCCTGTCACCCAGGCGGCGCGGGGTGGCCTGGGAACTCGGGGCGGTGGGCACCGCCGAGTGGACCGGCGTGCCGCTCTCTCAGGTGCTGGAGCGGGCCGGGCTCCTGGAGACGGCGCGGGAGGTCGTGCTGGAGGGTGCCGACCGCGGACACCTGACCGACCCCGTGGAGACCCCCGGCGAGATCACCTACGCCCGGAGCGTGCCGCTGGACAAGGCCCTCGGCGACGTGCTGCTGGCCTACGGGATGAACGGCGAGCCTCTCACGCCCGACCACGGCTTCCCGCTGCGCGCGGTCGTGCCGGGGTGGTACGGCATGGCGTCGGTCAAGTGGCTCACGTCGGTCACGGTCAGCGCGCGGGCCTTCCGGGGCTTTTTCCAGACGGTCGACTACGCCTACTGGGAGACGCGGGACGGCCTGCCGCCGCAGCTCACGCCCATCGGGCCCCTTCAGGTCAAGGCCGCCATCGCCCGCCCCGCCCCCCACGAGGAGGTGGCCTGCGGGGTGACCTACGAGGTCCGGGGCGCGGCCTGGGCGGGCGAGGCCGACGTGACGCGGGTGGAGGTCAGCGTGGACGGCGGGACCACCTGGGAGGACGCCGAGTTCCTCGACCCCCCCGTCCGCCACGTCTGGCGGCGCTGGCACCACCTGTGGCGGGTGCCCGAACGCGCCGCCCGGGTCACGCTCCTCGCCCGCGCCACCGATGCGGAGGGCCGCACCCAACCCGAGGCCCACGACCCGGCCAGGGGCGGCTACCTGATCACCCACCCCCTGCCCGTCTGCGTGAACGTTCTGGAGCGCTCACCTTAGGCCAGGCCTCGGGCCGGCGGTCGGCGGAATCAGGTTGGACCCCCACACCGTGCGGAGAGGCATCTGCAACGACCGCGCTCCGAATCCTGGGCCCAGTCCCCTTGCTCGTCACGTGACGAGCAGACGGTGGCAGGCGGCTGACCAGACGCATTTCCGCACCTTGAGCGGGGGTGAAGCGGAGTCGGGTCTCCTGACAGACCCTGGCACGCCGCCCGTGCTCGTCACGTGACGAGCAGATTGGAAGAGACTGCGTGAAGGGTTCTTGCCGGGCTCGGAGCAGTTGACCTGGAAATGGAAAGAGGTGCCGCCCTGAGTATGATCGTGGGGTCTTCTGCCAGGCAGGGGGACGCTTCGCTGCGCCCTGCCTCGCAGCCCCGTGAGTCGGCATGGCAGGTCCTGGTGCCGTTTGCTCCAAGCGACGGCCCCGGGCGGACCACCCCCGGCGGTGAGCCCACCCCTTGTGCCTCACCTCCCGGCACTACAGTGCGGCCATGATCGTCGCTTTCGTGAACCCCGAGGGTATCCTCACCGCGCCCATGCCGGGCGAGGAACCGAGCACGGCCCAGGTCACCCTCGCCGCCCTGCTGTCGGGGGCCGAGCTGATCCCCGTGACGGGGCTGGACGAGGAGGGCCTGCTGGAGATTCCCGCAGCCTTCACCTCCTGGCAGGTGCTGCGGCACGGGGCCGTCGTGCTGGGTCCGGACGGCGCGGAGGACCCGGCGTGGCACAGTCTCAGCGCCGAGACGCTGGAGGAACACGAGGGCGCCCTGCGCCTGGCCCACCAGGCCGCCCAGCATATCGGGTGGCTGGGGCAGCTCGGCACGGAGGCGAGCCTCCACGAGCAGCAGGGCCGTCCCCTGATGGTGACCCTGGCCCACCCCCACCACCTCACCCACGCCCTCCGGGCGGCGGCGCGCGAGTGGCAGACTTGGCTGGACGAGGGACCCTTCCGGGGACGGCTGCGCCTGATCGAGGGCCCGACCACCCTCACCATGCTGCCCCGCGAGGTCAATCCCGAGAGCGCCGTCAACTACGTCCTGTCGCGGCTCGGAGAGGAGGTGACCCTCACGCTCGGGGTGAGCGCCGCTCCCGCAGACACGGCCTTCCTCGCCCTGTGCGACTACGCGCTGACGCCCGGAGGCGGGCCCGTGCTCGAGGCGGCCCAGGGCGTGCTGGGCCGCACGGCGCCAGATGAGGACGAGTAGCTCGACTCTGCTCGTCACGTGACGAGCAAGGGGCTTCAGCTCGGTTCGGGGGTGCCGTCGAGCAGCTCGCCGATCTGGCGCAGCAACCGCTCGACCTTGCGGCGCCGCGCCTCGTCGAGCCGGGAGAGCGTGCGGCGGTCGGCGAGGCGGCGGGCGATCTCCTGGGCCGGATCGGTCGCCCGGACGGGCCGCAGGCGGTCGCGCAACCCCTGCACGGTCTCTCCCCGGCGGGCGAGGTCAAGCAGTTCGGCCCGCCGCGCCCCGTCCATCACCCGCCCGACGACGAGGGCCTTGCGGTAGTCCAGCCCCTCCTGCACCGCGACCTGAACGTCGTCCGGCAGGTGGAGGACGGCGGCCCGGTTTTTCACGAAGCTGCGCCACGTCTCGCGCCCCAGGGCGCCGAAGAGCGCGTCGAGCCGGGCGACCGCCTCAGGGTTTTCCTCGGGGCGGCGGTCGAGCGCGAAGAGGCGGGCGGCGGCCTCGTCGGGCGCCACGCCCAGGGCCGAGGCGGCGACCGCGAGCCGGGCGCGCACTTCCTCCAGCGGGTTGAGGTTCTCGCGTTGCAGGTTCTCGACGGCGGCGGCGAGCCGAGCCTGATCGTCGCTGAGGTCGCGGACGAGCACCGGGACCTCGCGCAACTCGGCGAGCCCAGCCGCCCGCCAGCGCCGCTCCCCGGCCACGATCTCGTACCCCCCACCTCCCAGCGGACGGACGAGCAGCGGCTGAAGCACCCCCTGCTCCCGGATGCTGCGGGCGAGTTCCTCGAGGGTCTCGGGCGCGAAGTGCACGCGCGGCTGGAAGGCGCCCGGGCGCAGCGAGTCCAACGGCAGGGTCATGGAAGCGGGTTGGCCCAGCGCCTCGACCCCCTCCACCAGACCGCTCAGGCGGGCGCCGATGGCGGGCCGGGCCCGGCGGGTCACGCCTCCACCCCGGGAATCTCCACGCCGAGGCGCGCGGCGCGGGCGATCTCCGCCGTCACCCGCAGCACGTCGCGGTGGACCGGCGAGCCGGGGGCATACACCCCGACGGGCTGACCGGCGCTCGCGCTGTCGTTCCACACCGCGCCGCGGTCGGGCACCGGGCTGGCGAGGGGCCGCAGGAGGTCTTGCAGGGCGTTCAAAGCCTCCCGGTCGTGCGAGCGCCGCGCGTCGTACAGGGTGGGCACGTACAACGCGACCGTGAGGTCCGGGCGCAGCTTGCGGTACGTCGCCATCGCCTCGCTCAGCCCGGCCAGGGCGTTCATGCCCTTTTGCCGGGTGGGCACCGGCACGATCAGGTGGTCGGCGGCGAGCGCTCCCAGGATCGAGAGCTGCCCCAAGCTGGGCGGGCTGTCGATCAGGGCCACGTCGTACCCCTCGGCGACCGCCTGGAGGGCCTGCCGCAGGTGCAGATGCGCCCCCACCACGCCCATCATCTGCCCCTCGGCCAGGGCCAGGGACACGTCGCTGGGGATCAGGTGGAGGCCGTGCGCGGAGATGGGGGAGGGGAGGGGCTCACCCCGCGTGGCCGTGTCGTAGACCGTCTGCTCGCGGGTCACGCCGCTCACGCCCAGCCAGTCGGTCAGGTTCGCCTGGGGATCGAGGTCGACGAGCAGCACCCGCCGCCCCGCCTGCGAGAGGGTGTACCCCACGTCGCGGGTGAGGCTCGACTTCATGACCCCACCCGCGTGGTTGAAGAACGTCAGCGTGCGCATTCCCCCCAGCCTACCCGATGCCCGCCCCGCCCGCTCGTCACGTGACGAGCAGGAAAAAGGGCTCGCCCGGAACCTACCCTGACTCCTGGGACTATCGGACGACTTGCGCCGTTTGAGCAGGGGGGGAGGACGCGCGGCGGTCCTCTTCAAGAGGAATTCCGTTTGCCCTCTCCCCGGCTCGTTCTTACGCCCCCATCGGGGGTGTCCAACAAGCCTAGAGGGCGGCGATTTCCTCGTTATTTACATAATCCATTCCAGATGATACGCCTACAACAATAAATCTATCTATCGGACATCTTGCGCCGTTTTCAGAGGGGGCACTATCGGACAACTTGCGCCGTTCTTCCATAGATGTCGTGTCAGACGCTGTTTTCTGATTTATATGTTCGTAAAGTCTACCTATCGGACATCTTGCGCCGTTTTGCCCTCAACTATCGGACAACTTGCGCCGTTTTGGGGTGGAAGTATCGGACAACTTGCGCCGTTTTCAAAGTCTACCTATCGGACAACTTGCGCCAAAACTATCGGACAACTTGCGCCGTTTGAGGTCTACCTATCGGACAACTTGCGCCGTTTTGGGGTCAAAACTATCGGACAACTTGCGCCAAACTATCGGACAACTTGCGCCGTTTCACCCCCTGGAGGCCGTCTGGGACGCGAGTCGACCTGCCGCCTGATGTTGTTACAACATATCTTTTAAAAAGATCTTTTAAAAGATTTAAAAACAACAACAGGGGGACCCCGGTGGCCGAAAACGGCATCAAGCGCTTCGACGAACTCAACATCGCCCGGCTGAGCCTGATCAGCGTCCAAGAACGCATCCCGCCCGGCTACCGGGACTGGAGCGTGGAACTTGAGGACGGCGAACGGCGTTACCGGGTGACCTGCCAGGCCATGCCCGAGTACGGGGTGCCGCACGGCATCGACACCGACATCACCGCCGCACTCGTGAACCTGTACATCGACCAGGGGGCCCCGCCGGACGGTTGCGTGACCTGCACGCCCTACCAGCTTCTCCAGATGGCGGGCCTGGACCACAGCGGGCGGTACTACGCGGCGCTCGACGAGAGTCTGCGGCGCCTGACCACGACGAACTACTTCATCTCGGAGGGGTGGCGCGACCACCCGCGCAAACGTTGGACGAACGTGAACTTCCGGTACATCGACCGCCTGGAATTCACTTCGGGAGAGAGTGACCGTCTCGACGCCACCAGCATCCTCAAGATCACCCTGCCGCAGGAGATCGCGCGCAGCGTGCGCTCGGGGTACATCAAGCCGCTCGACCTGAGCTTCATGCAGACGCTGGGCCGCCCGCCCACGCGGGCCATCTACCGCCTGCTCGACGCCCAGCGCCGCGACCCCGAGCAGCCTGAGCGGGTGGCAATGACCTTCCAGGTCGGCCTGATGGAATGGGCCCAGGCCTGCAAGATCGTGACCGACCGTCCCAGCATGGCCCAGCGCACCCTCGACGCCGCCCACGAGGAACTCCTCGAAAAGGGCTTCCTGAAAAACGTCGAGTACGTCGGGCGCGGCAAAAAGAAATACCTGCATTACACCTTCGGGGAAGCCTTCATCCCGCCCAGCCCGGGGCTGATCGAGGACCTCGCGGACATCGGCATCACCCAGACCCGCGCCCTGCAACTCGTGCGCGAACACGGCGAGGATGCCGTCGAGGACACCCTCGCCCGCTACCAGGCCATCGTGGCGGACGGGTACAAACCCCGCAGCCGCCCCGCCTTCTTCAGCGATCTGCTCAGGAACCCGGAGAAGTACGCCCTCCCCGAAGGGCCCGTGCTGGCCTCAGAAGGGGCCCGGAAGGCGCAGCAGAGGCGAGACCGCACCCGGAGTGCCGGGCGAGCCTCGGAGGCCGCTTCCCGGGCCTCTCAGGAGAAAACTGGAGAAGAGGGGGAGGAGACCCTGCGGAGCCTGCCCCGGGAGGCGCAGGTCGAGGAGGTCATGCGCACGCTGACGTTCCTGCTGCGCAACGACCTGAAGCTCACCGAACTCGACACCCTGCGCCTCACGCTCGACGAGGGGTTGGAAGACCCGCTGGAGGTCAAGGCCCGGGTGCTGCGCGGGGTGAGCAGCGGGGAGCGGGCCGCGATGGTCCAGGACCTGCGGGTCCGCCTGGGCCTCGTGCTGGGGGGAGCGTGACGGACCTCAGCGGGGGCGCTTGATCGTCTCGATCCCCGCCCCCGAGCGCAGGACCTCGCCGTACAGGCTCCAGAGGTCCTGCGCTGCTTTGGCGTCCCGGGTCAGGCGCGAGAAGCGCAGGTAGGCCGCCTGCCCCTCCGGCAGCGCGAAGGTGGGCGTGCCGAAGACCCCGAGGGCCGCCGCGTCCCGCAGCTCGGCGCCCAGCTCGTCGCGTAACGCCGCGTCGTCCGCGAGGTCACGGGCGAACTGCTCGGGATCCAGCCCGGCCTCCTCGGCGGCGCCCCGGATCGTCTCCTCGTCCAGCTCGGCCTTGCGTTCGTGGCGGGCGCGGAAGAGGGCGAGGGCGAACTTCCACGCCTCCTCCTCCCCCTGCCGGGCCGCCGCGTGGGCGGCGAGGAAGGCGCGCAGGCTGCCCCGCTGGAAGGGTTCGCCTTCCTCCGCGCCCTGCTCGTGCAGCCACCACGTCGGCGCCTTGCGGTCGGGGTTGTCGGGGTGGTTGCCCTGCACAAGCGAGAAGTGCCGCAGCCGGAAGGGGAGACCCTGCTCCCGCCGCAGCACGTCCGCCAGCTCCACCCCGCGCCAGGCGAAGGGGCACAGGAAGTCGAAGTACACGTCCGTCGCGGGGGTGGGACTCGTCATGCCGGGACGCTAGCACACCCCTCAGCCCCGCCTCCCCGCCAGGGCGCGCAGGGCGAACAGCACCCCGAACGCGAGCACGACCATGACGGCGCTGAGCACCAGGGCGGGCGCGAGATCACTCTCCAGTGCCCCGTAGATGGCGAGCGGCACCGTGCGGGTGCGGCCCGGGAGGCTCCCCGCGAAGAGCAGGGTCGCCCCGAACTCGCCCAGCGACCGTGCCCAGGCCAGGACCGCCCCCTCCAGCAGGAAGGGGAGCGCGAGGGGTAGGGTCACCCGTGCGAAGGTGGCCCACGGTCCCGCCCCGTCCACCCGCGCGGCGGCCTCCACGTCGGGGTCGAAGGCGAGAAAGCCCGCCTTGGCGGCCCGGATGTAGAAGGGCGCGCTCGTGAACACCTGCGCGAGGACGACGGCGGCGGGGCTGAAGGCGAGGGAGACCCCGGCGAGTTCCAGCGGGCGCCCCAGCCACCCGGTCCGCCCGAAGGTGAGCAGCAGCGCCACCCCCGCCACCACGGGCGGGAGCACCATCGGCAGGTCGAGCAGGGCGTCGAGGAGGGTGCGCCCCGGAAAGCGCCGCCGCGCGAGCAGGTAGGCGACCGGCGTGCCCAGCGCGAGGGTGAGGGCCAGGGCCGCGCCCGTCGTCACGGCACTCACCCGCAGCGCGTCGAGCACGACCGGCGAGAGCAGGGTGGGCAGGAAGTCCGCGCCCAGCCCCCGGGCGAGAAGCGCGGCGACGGGCAGGAGCAGGAAGGCGGCGAGCCCCAGGCTGAGGACGACGGGAACGGGGTGAGGCCGGGTCACGGGGCGGGCAAGAACCCCCACTTGCGCAAGATGCGTTGCCCCTCCGGCCCGCGCACGAAGCGCACGAAGGCCTGAGCCTGCTCCGCGTTTGGGCTGGCCCTCAGCACGCCGACCGGGTAGCTCACGGGCGGGTTGAAGCGGGGCGGAAGGGCCACCGTCCGCACGCTCCGGCGCAGGGTGGGCGTCACGTCGCTCACGTACACGACCGCCGCGTCCGCCTGCCCCAGGCTCACCTTGAGGGCGACCTGACGCACGTTGGGCTCCTCGCTGACCACGTTGCGCAGGGCGCGGGCGGCGAAGTCCGCCCCGTAGCTTCCAGAGGCGCCGATCAGGTCGAAGGCCCGCCGGGTGGCCTCGCCCACGGGCACGCCGCGCTCGGCGATCACGAGCTTGAGCCCGGGCCGCGCGAGGTCGGCGAGGGTCCGCACCGCCGTGCCTCCCCGGGGCGTGATCACCGCGAGGCGGTTGCGGGCGAAGACTTGCCCGGAGGCGATCAGTCCGCCCTCCAGGAGCGGGTCGAACTGGGCGGCGTTCGCGGAGGCGAACACGTCCGCCCGAGCGCCCTGGGTGAGCTGGGTGCGCAGCACCTGGGACCCCGCGAAGCTGAAGGTCGTGCGGTTCCCCGTCCCCGCGTCGAAGGCCCGCCCGATCTCGGTGAAGGCGTCGGTGAGGCTGCTCGCCGCGAAGACGGTCAGGTTGGCCGCGCCCGCCGTTCCGAGCGTCAGGGCCAGCAGGACGAGGAGGCGCCTCACGCGGACCTCCGGGCCGGGCGCACCCGCGTGACCCCCCCCGCCCCCGCCGGGTCGTACCCCCCGAGGGTGGCGAGCTGGGCGTGCAGGGCGGGCGAGGCCGCCGCCGCGAGCAGGGCCGGGAGCGCCGGGTGCCGGGCGTGGGCCGCCGGGACGACGAGTTCCACCGGCTCGACCTGCACGGGCACGAAGTCCAGCCCGTGCGCCAGGGCGACCGCCTGCGGCCCGACCCCCACGTCCGCCTCGCCCGCACGGACCATCCGCGCGACCTCGACGGGGGAGGCAGCCATCCGGTCGTACCCGCCCACGTCGGCAGGGGAGAGGCCCTCCGCCTCCAGCCAGGCGTCGAGCAGGACGCGGCTCCCGGCGCCGGGCGGGCGGTTCACCAGCCGCACCCCCGGCCCGGCGAGGTTGGCGGCCAGGCGGATGCCGCGCGGGTTGCCCGGCGCGACCATCCACCCCTGCGTCCAGGTCCACAGCCGGTAGACGCTGAAGCCCAGCGGCCCCAGGCCCCCCTCCAGCGCGGCGTGGTTCAACCCGCCCGCCCGGGGGTCCCACAGGTGGACGGCGGCGACGTGCGCCTCCCCCCGCTCCACGGCGCCCAGGGCTTCCTCGCTGGGCAGCGGGCGCACGAGCACCCGGCCCGCCGCCCCCGGCACCGCCGCCGCGAGCAGGCGCAGGCTGGGGTCACACCCCGCCACGACCAGTGTGCGCGCGGCGAGGGCCTCCCCCGTGGGCGTGACGGACACGGCCCCGTCCGCCCGGGGCGGGCCCGTCACCCCGTCCGCCGGGCAGGTGAACGAATCCTCCGCCCCCAGCGGCAAGGCCAGCGTGTGCTCCCCCACCCGTGCGAGCCGCACCCGGCTTCCCGGGGCCGGAACGCCCCCCACCGGCTGGGCCCACACCTCCTGCGGGGCGAGTTCGAAGAGGGCCTCGACCGTCGTGCCGAGCGCCCGCGCGAGCGCCAGGGCCGTGTGGATGCCCGGCTCGACCGCCCCCGTCTCCACCCGGTGCAGCGCCTGCCGGGTCAGGCCCGCCCGCCGCGCCAGCTCCCCGGCCCCGACCCCCGCCCGTTCCCGCCACGCGCGCACGTGCGGCACCACTGTCGTTCGCTCCTCCACCCGTCAAACGTAACCTGGACGCGGCAGGCTGTCAAAGGGAGGCGACACGGGGAGGCAGCGGTGGACGGGTCTCCCCGGTTGCTCGTCACGTGACGAGCGAAGGGGTTCCCCTCCCAGAAAGCGACCCCCGCCGCTGGGACGGGGGAGAGGGAATCACCGCTTGAACCCGTGCGGATGGCTGCGGTGCCACTCCCAGGCGGTGCGGATGATGCCCCTGAGGTCGGTGAAGTGCGGGGTCCAGCCAAGGTCGCCCTGGATGCGGCGGCTGTCGGCGACGAGGCTCGGCGGGTCGCCCGGGCGGCGGGGGGCGACCTCGCGGGTGAGGGGCGGGAGGCCGTCTTCGGCGATCACCGCGTCCACGGCGTCGAGGACCTGCTTCACGCTGAAGCCGTGCCCCAGGCCGACGTTGTAGGCCGTGCTCGCCACGCCGTCCTGGAGGGCCTGGACCGCGAGGACGTGCGCGTCGGCGAGGTCCACGACGTGGATGTAGTCGCGGATGCAGGTGCCGTCGGGGGTGGGGTAGTCCTCCCCGAAGATCAGCATCTTCTCGCGCTGGCCGAGGGCGGTCAGGAGCGCGAGTTCGATGAGGTGGGTCTTGTTGGGGTGGTCCTCGCCGATGGCCCCGCCCGGCTCGGCGCCGCAGACGTTGAAGTAGCGCAGCTTGATGTTCCGGATGCCGTGCGCGCGCTCGAAGGCGCCCAGCATCTGCTCGGTCATCAGCTTGGTCTCGCCGTACACGCTCGTCGGGCCCTTGGGCGCCCCCTCGGGGATGGGCGTGACCTCGGCGTCCCCGTACACGGCGGCGGTGGAGCTGAAGACGACGGGCGCCTTGACGGTCTCGGCGTTCGCCTGGAGGAGGTTGAGGCTGCCCACCACGTTGTTGCGGTAGTAGCGCCCCGGGGCGCGCATGCTCTCACCCACCTCGATCAGGGCGGCGAAGTGGACCACCCCCTCAGGCTTGATCCGGGCGAACAGGTCGCGCACGGCGCCCTGGTCGAGCAGGTCGACCCGCTCGAAGGCCGCGCCCGGGGGCAGCGCCTCGACGTGGCCGCTGGAGAGGTTGTCGAGCACGGTGACGCCGTGCCCCGCCTCCATCAGGCGGCGGACGGTGTGGCTGCCGATGTATCCGGCACCGCCGGTCACGAGTAGGTTCATAGAAGACCTCGGTGGATAAGCGTAGGGAGATGACCCGGGGCGCCGGGCGCGGGAGCCGACCCCGGCCAGAGCAGAGTAGCGCCGCCGGGCCGCGCCCTCCCTGCGCCGGGGGTGGAGGGAGGGGGGAGCAGACGGCGGGGCCCCTCCTGCCGTCTCATGTCGCGGGCAGCCCCAGGAGGACGCGCGGCCCGGCGCCATGAGAAGCGGGTGCTCCCGGGTGAGAGCGATGAGCAACGGTCGGTCAAACGGCGCGGACCCTACGCTCTGAGAAGTTTCTCACTCTTTCGGTGGTTTCCCGGCGGCCTTCGCGTCCCGCTTCTCCCCTGGTCCACCCCACGGAGGGACCGGGGCCTCCTTTCCAGAACAGGAACTCCATGCTCGTAACCATTCATCAACCCAACTTTTTGCCCTGGCTGGGCTTCTTCGACAAGATGGCCGACGCCGACCTGCTCGTCGTGCTCGATCACGTGGGGTTCGAAAAGGGCGGCTACCAGAACCGGGTGCGCGTGAAGGGGCCGTCGGGAGAGCAGTGGCTGACGGCGCCCGTCAACACGGCGGGCCGCTGCGGGGCGCCCATCCACGAGGTCGAACTCAACCACCGCACCCCCTGGGGGCGCAATCACCGCCTGACCCTGCGCCAGTTCTACGGCAAGACGCCGGGCTATGCCGCGCAGGAGGAGCTGCTGGAGACCCTGTACGGGGGCAGGCCCGAGCGGCTGGTGGACTTCACCGTCCCGGCCCTCGGCCACCTCGCGGGGGCGCTGGGGGTGAGCACCCCGGTCGTGCTCGCCTCGTCGCTCGGGGTGGGGGGGCGGCGCTCGGAGCTGCTGTGCGCGCTCGTCCGGGAGGTGGGGGGGACGGCCTACCTCTCGGGGCCCTCGGGGCGCGACTACCTCGACGAGGAGGTCTTCCGCCGCCACGGAATCGAGGTGCACTACCACAGCTTCCGGCCCTTCGCGTACCCCCAGCCTTTCGGGCCCTTCGCGCCCGCGATGAGCACCCTCGATTACCTGTTCAACGACCCCAGCCGGGAGGCCTGGACGAGCCACCGCGCCGGGCGGCAGGCCACCGGGGGCGCCCGCGTGACCCCGGAGCTGTCGGCATGATCTCCACGTCCGCGCTGCTGCGCAAAACGCTGATCATCTCCCCGCACGCCGACGACGAGGTGCTGGGCTGCGGCGGCCTGATGCACACCCTGCGGGAGACGGGAGACGAAGTGCACGTCCTCATCGCGGTCACCGCCGACTCGTTCCTGTGGCACCACGGCGGGGTGGTGACCGGGGAGACCCGGCGCCAGGAGACCCGCCACGCCTGCGCCTCGCTGGGGGTGTGTGGGGAAAACGTCCACTTCCTGTACGAGCAGGGCGACGGGCGGCTCGACACCGTGCCCCAGCAGGAACTCGTGATGGCGCTCGACCTGCTGCTGCGGCGGCTGCGGCCCACCGCCGTGCTGATCCCCTACCCCTCCTTCCACCAGGACCACCGGGCGCTGTTTCAGGCGTGCTTCGCGGCGCTGCGGCCCCGCGCGGAGGACACCGTGGCCCTGGTGGCGATGTACGAGTACCCCAACATCGTCTGGCAGTACGACCAGCTTCCCGGCGGGGACTGGTACCTGCGGCTCGACGAGGCGGCGGTCGAGGCCAAGGTCGAGGCGATGCTTTGCCACACCTCCCAGATCCGCGAGGGCCCCCACCCCATCAGCCCCGACAGCATCCGCACCTGGGCGCGCTACCGCGGCATGGAGATCGGCGCGCCCGCCGCCGAGCGCTTCCGGGTCCTGCGGGCGATCTCCTGACCGGGGGCGCGGGAACCCCTCCCCATCACGGCACGACGCGCTGCCCCTGCCCGCCGTAGCGCGCGAGCACGCCGTCCGCGATGCTCTCCGCCTCCCCCTGCGGCACGAGCGCCACGAGCGCCCCGCCGAAGCCCGCCCCGGTCATCCGGGCGCCGTACACCCGGGAGTCGGCCTGGAGGAGCGCCACGAGTTCGTCCACCTTCGGGTGCGAGACCTCGTAGTCGTCTTTCAGGCTGGCGTGCGAGGCGTTCATGAGTTCGCCGAAGCGCGCGGCGTCGGCGTGCAGGGCCTCCAGCACCCGCGCGTTCTCCAGGACGACGTGCCGGGCGCGGCGGCGCAGAAGGTCATCTGCGAGAGCCTCGACTACGGACACGTCCGTCACGTCGCGCAGCTCGCGGACGCCGAGGAGCCGGGCGGCCTCCTCGACCTGGGCGCGGCGCTCGTTGTAGCCGCTGCCCGCCAGGGTGCGCGGCACGCCCGAGTCGATCACGAGGACCTCCGCCCCCGCCGGGAAGGGGTAGACCTGCCGCTCCAGGCTGCGGGTGTCGAGGAAGAGCATGTGCTCCGTGTCGGCGAGGCTGCTTGCCATCTGGTCCATGATCCCCGACTTCACGCCCACGTACTCGTGCTCGACCCGCTGGCCGATCAAAGCGAGTTCCACGTCGTCCTGCGGGAACCCGTACAGCTCGCGCAGGGCCCGCAGGGTGCCGACCTCCAGCGCCGCGCTGCTCGATAACCCGCCGCTCGGCACGTTGCTGTCGATGTAGACGTCGAGCGCGTCCGTCACGCCGAGCAGCTCGATGCAGCCGATCACGTAGGGGGCGAAGTCCTCGCCGCGCTCGCCGAGGGGCACGGTCAGGGTCCGCTTGAGGTTGGCGCTGTGCAGGCGGTGCTCCCTCCCGTTGTTGCGCGCCACCATGACGTTCGCCCGCTGCGGGATGGCGGTCGGCAGCACGAAGCCTCCCTGGTAGTCGGTGTGTTCGCCGAGCAGGTTGACGCGGCCCGGCGCGCTCGCCGTGACCTCGGGCTCGCGTCCGAAGACGGCCTGAAAGCTCATGCCTCCACCTTGCGGGGGCGCAGGGCGGCGGGTGGGCAGGAATCGGGTCTGGGCATGGGGGCTCCATTTGGTGCGGGGAGGGTCGGGAAGGGGCAGCGGACGCCGCCCATCCTAAGGTCCTCCCTGCGGGTGGGGGAGAACCCGGCCTCCAGCGTTCCTTCAGGCCAGGAGGTACCCCTGCGCCACCTCGCGGTACGAGCGCACCTGCGCCTCCTGCCACGCCTCGTCCCGTCCCAGCTCCTCGGCGAGGAGGGCGGCGGCGCGGGGGGCGGCCTCCAGGCTCGCGCGGGCGCCCAGCAGCAGGGCCCGGGTGCGCCGGGAGAGCAGGTCCTCGACGGTGCGCGCACTCTCCTCCCGCACGCCCCAGCGCAGCTCCGCCTCGGTGTAGGGCAACTCGGGGTGGAGGAGACGGTCGGCTCCGGGCAGGGCCTGAATCCTCTCCGCGTCCGAGCCGTAGACCCGCAGGTGATCGGGTCGCCCCGCCGTCTCCTCGGGGGGGCTCCAGCCGTGGAGGGGCAGGCCCCGCGTGAGGCTCAGGCGCTCCGGCAGCCCGGCGAGGGCGGCGGCGCGGTCCACCACGTCCTCGCCCATGTGGCGGTAGGTCGTCCACTTGCCGCCCGTCAGGGTGAGCAGCCCCGAGTCCGAGACCCGGATGAGGTGGTCGCGCGAGAGGGCCGCCGTGGAGCCCGCCCCGTCGGTCTTCTCGCCCCGCACGAGCGGGCGCAGGCCCACGTACACGCTGCGCACGTCGGCGCGGGTGGGGGCGGGGTCGAGGTAACGCGCGGCGGTGCTCAGGATGAACTCGACCTCCTCCTCCTGGGGCCGGGGTTCCAGGCTCGTCTCGGGCACGGGCGTGTCGGTCGTGCCGATCACCACGTGCTCGTGCCACGGCACCGCGAAGAGCACCCGCCCGTCGTCCGTGCGCGGGACCATCAGGGCGCTGTCGCCCGGCAGGAAGCGGCGGTCCACGACCACGTGCACCCCCTGGCTGGGCGAGAGCATGTCGCGCGCCCCGGGGTCGTCCATCCGGCGCACCTCGTCCACGAAGACGCCCGTCGCGTTCACCACCGCCCGCGCCCGAACCTCGTGCTCCCGCCCGGTCTCCTCGTCGCGGAAGCGGGCTCCGGCGACCCGGCCCCCCTCCTTGACGAGCCCGACCACCGGGGCGTAGTTGAGCGCCACCCCGCCGTGGTCCCCCAGGGTCCGCAGCAGGGTGATCGCCAGCCGCGAGTCGTCGAACTGCCCGTCGAAGTACAGGACGCCGCCCTTCAAACCGTCCTCCTTGAGGGTCGGAATCTTGCCGAGCGCCTTCTTTCGCCCCACGAGGCGGCTGGGCTGGAGGTTCAGCCGCCCGGCGAGCGCGTCGTACACCTTGAGCCCGATTCCGTAGAAGGGTTTCGACCACCACGTGTAGGAGGCGATCAGGAAGCCGAGGTCGTGGACGAGGTGCGGCGCGTTCTTCTTCAGCAGGCCGCGCTCGCGCAGGGCCTCGCGCACCAGCCCGACGTTTCCCTGGGCGAGGTAACGCACGCCGCCGTGGACGAGCTTCGTCGAGCGGCTGGACGTGCCCTTGGCGTAGTCGTGGGCCTCCAGGAGCAGGGTGCGGTAGCCGCGCGAGGCCGCCTCGACGGCGGTGCCCAGGCCCGAGGCGCCCCCGCCGATCACGAGGAGGTCCCAGACCTGCGGGGCGGTGGCGGCGGCGAGGAGGGGAGAGCGGGGGTCGGGGAGCGGGGGCATCGGGTTCCTTTCGGGAGGGGAGGAGAGAGCGGGCAGGCTGAAGGGATGCTCCCACACGAGGCGGGGGTTCAGGAAGGTCACGGTCGTTCAGGGCTCCTTTTCTCGGAGACCCGGCCCGCCCACCCCCTCTCCTGCGGAGCTGCACCAGTCCCAGCCTCCCCCTCGAAGGGGAGGAGCATGAAGAGGGTTTTCACTCTTGCGTGTGGTCTAAAGCATTTGACGAACGAACTTTGTCATGCCGAGCAAAGCGAAGCGTCCCGTCTTTCCTACAGGAGACCCCTTGTCGCGCTCAGGGTGACACCTCTTCTTGCCTTCTTGCCGGCAAATGCTTTCTTGTCGCTTCTCAGCCCTCCGGTTCCTCCCACGCCCGGCTGCGCTCGACCGCCCGGCGCCAGCGGCTCAGGCGGTGCCCGCGCTCGTCCGCGTCCATTGCCGGCTCGAAGGTCCGCTCCGCCCCCCATTGCCGGGCGATCTCCTCCTGGCCGGACCAGTACCCGACCGCCAGCCCGGCGAGGTACGCGGCGCCCAGGGCGGTCGTCTCCGTCACCCGTGGGCGCACGACGGGCACGCCGAGAATGTCGGCCTGGAACTGCATCATCAGGTTGTTGAGGCTGGCGCCGCCGTCCACCCGCAGCTCGCGCAGTTCGCCCCCGCTGTCTTGCCGCATGGCGCCCAGCAGTTCCGCCGACTGGAAGGCGATGGATTCGAGCGCGGCGCGGGCGATGTGCGCGGACGTGGTGCCGCGCGTGAGGCCGACCATCGTTCCGCGGGCATAGGGGTCCCAGTACGGCGCTCCCAACCCCACGAAGGCGGGCACCAGAAAGACGCCCCCCGACGACTCCACGCTCGTCGCCAGCGCCTCGACCTCGCGGCTCTCGCGGATGATTCCCAGCCCGTCGCGCAGCCACTGGACGACCGCGCCCGCCACGAAGACGCTGCCTTCGAGCGCGTAGGTGCGCTTCTCCCCCAGTTGCCACGCGACGGTGGTGAGGAGCTTGTGGCGGCTCGGCACCGCCTCGCCCGCCGTGTTCATCAGCATGAAGCAGCCGGTGCCGTAGGTATTTTTCGCCATGCCCTTGTCCAGGCACGCCTGCCCGAAGGTCGCCGCCTGCTGGTCCCCCGCGATCCCGGCGATGGGGATGCGGCTGCCAAAGAGGCCCTCTGCCGTCTGCCCGTAGACCTCGCTGCTGCCCCTGACCTCGGGCAGGAGGGCGCGCGGCACGTTGAGCAGGGCGAGCAGCTCGTCGTCCCAGTCCCCGGTGCGGAGGTTGAACATCAGGGTGCGGCTGGCGTTCGTCACGTCGGTGAGGTGCCGCTCCCCCCCCGTGAGGTTGTAAACGAGCCACGAATCCACGGTGCCGAAGGCGAGTTCTCCCTTCTCGGCCCGCTCGCGCGCGCCCGGCACATGGTCGAGCATCCACGCCACCTTCGTGCCGCTGAAGTAGGGGTCGAGGACGAGGCCCGTCTTCGCCTGGAAGGTCGTCTCATGCCCCTGCGCCCGCAACGCGTCGCACAGGGGCGCGGTGCGGCGGTCCTGCCAGACGATGGCGGGGTGGACGGGTTGCCCCGTGGCCCGGTCCCACACCACCACGGTCTCGCGCTGGTTGGTGATGCCGATGGCGGCGATGTCCCCGGCGCGCAGCCCCGCCCGCGTGATCGCCTCCTGCGCCACGCCGCTCTGGGTGCTCCAGATTTCCAGGGGATCGTGCTCGACCCAGCCGGGGCGGGGAAAGAGTTGCGCGAACTCTTTCTGGGCCGCTGCCACAACCGAACCCTCCCGGTCGAAGACGATGGCGCGGCTGGAGGTGGTGCCCTGGTCGAGCGCGAGGATGTACTGGGACATGAAAGAGGCTCCTTGGCAGGTGAGGGGTCAGCCCGTCCGCCAGCCTGGAAGGGCCGGGGGCAGAGTGGTCTTGAGGCTCGCCGCCCACGATGCCACACCGGAGGGGGTGCGGAAGGTCAAAGGCAGAAGGCGCCCCGTCCTGGCCTTCTGCCTTTGACCTTCCGCCTTCAGCCTCCCCGCTACCGCAGGGCGAGGTGCAGGCGCCGCCGTTCCGCGTCGTTGACGATGTAGTAGTAGATGCCGTTCATCATCTGCCCGTGCCCGCGCACATTGAGCTTGACGGGCGGTTTGTCGGCGTAGGGGTGGGCGCGGCGCAGGGTCACGATCTTGCGCGGCCCCAGGTCGGTGCGGACGTAGGGGATAAGCTCGCGGGCGAAGGCGTTCATGCGCACGGTGTCGCCCACCGGGATGTCGGCCAGCCGCTCCATCAGGGCGCGCACGATCTGCTGGTGACGGTCCTCGCGCCCGAAGGCGCCGCGGGGGTCGAGCTTGCGCATCCGGCTGTAGGCGAGGGCGGTCTTGCCGTCGAGGTGCATCGGCCCCTTCTCGAAGTGGTAGCCCTCGTAGTCGAAGGAGAAGGGCACCTCCACATCTACCCCGCCCACCTGATCGATCATGTTGCGGAAGCCGCCGTAACTGATCTCCGCGTAGTACTGGAAGGGAAAGCCCAGGAAGCGTTGCAGGGTGCGGTTGAGCAGCGCGGCCCCCCCGAAGCGGTAGGCGTGATTCACCTTGTCCATCCCGTGCCCCGGGATAGCCACCCGCGTGTCACGCGGAATGCTCAGCAGCGTCGCGACCTTTCGGTCCGGGTTGAGCGTGACGAGCATGATCGAGTCGGCCCGGCCCTCGCCGATTTTCTCCTGGTCGTTGGCGATCAGGAGCACGTGCACGTTGTTGGAAAAGGGGTTGGGCCGCATGCTCCCGCCGTCGTCCTGCCCGGTCGTGCGCGCGGCTGGCGGGGGCGCGGGGGCCGCCGGGCTCGGAGCCGGTCGGGTGTCTGTGGCGGTCTCCTGGGCTGGGGCCGGGGTGGGCTTGGGCGCGGCGCTGACGGGCGGCGAGGCGGGGGTCGGCTGGGCGGCCTTGACCTCCTCCTTCGTCGCGGGCTTCGGCTCGGGAGCAGCCGGCGGCGCCTCGGTGGAGCGTGGCGTGGGAGTGGAGGCGGGCACTGCCGCGTTCGCCGTCCTGACCGGGGGCGGCGTGGGGGTTGCGGGAGCCTTCGTTGCGGTTTGCTTGGGCTCAGCGGTCGTCTTTTCGCTGGGCTGAGGCACCGGAGGGGCGGCGGTCGGTGCCTCAGCCGGCTCGGGTTGCCGGGCTGGGGCAGGGGGTTGTTGCGTGGCCTCGGCGGCTCCCAACTTCTCAGGCTTCAGGTCCTGGAACAGCGGCTCGGCCTGCGCCTCCTCGGGATCGCCCTTGCCGGGCAGCTCCTGCCACACCGCGCGGGCGATCTCGCCGGTCTCCTGCTTCTCGCTGTACAGGTAGCCTCCCGCACCCCCGAGCGCCACGAGAAGCAAGACCGCCCACGGCCACCGCCGCCTCATCGCGTCCACCCCCGCAGCGGGAGGCGGGACCGCACGCTGCGCCCGACCCTGGGCAGAGGAGGGGTCCGGAGACGTTCGGGCAGGGCGAGACAGAGAGGTACGGCGGGAGTCATGGGCGCTTCACATCCTAGCCTTGGGGTCGGGAAAGAGCGTCCGCCAAAGGTCTGGGAACTGCTCCTCTTCCGTTAAGGTACTGTAGGCCCCCCGCGCTGATTCCAGGCTGATGAGCAGGGTCGTGTGGGGTCAGGTGCTTGAGTTGTTTTGAGCATGGAAGAGGTCTCGTTTCGTCACAGGTGTGGAGAAGGTTGAAATCGTCGGATATTGAAGGCCAGAGTACGGGTCATCCCCATATCCGTGGGGAAAACCGCGTGCAACTGGAAGACGGCCAGGTCGTAGACGGACCATCCCCACACCCGTGGGGAAAACTGGCTCACCAGCCTCCACCCCGACTACGGCCCCGGACCATCCCCACACCCGTGGGGAAAACCGCACCGCCGCCTTGCGGTTCTGGTCCACGAACGGACCATCCCCACACCCGTGGGGAAAACAAGCTGGCCCCGTTGCCCCAGATGCGCACGAGCGGACCATCCCCACACCCGTGGGGAAAACAAAAGCGTCACGGCGGGCGAGATGCACGAGGCCGGACCATCCCCACACCCGTGGGGAAAACTCGAGGGTGAAGGCCGCCCGCAGGTGGCACACCGGACCATCCCCACACCCGTGGGGAAAACGTGGCCGGGCGCAAGGAAATCGGGCATATCGGCGGACCATCCCCACACCCGTGGGGAAAACGCTCGGCAACGGGCGGTTGCCATTTGATGAGCGGACCATCCCCACACCCGTGGGGAAAACTCAGCATGTCCACAACCATCGGCATCGTGTGGCGGACCATCCCCACACCCGTGGGGAAAACCTGTCAACACGGCATTTGCGTTGTGCGCCCAGAGGACCATCCCCACACCCGTGGGGAAAACTCACCGTCACGGGGGACGTGATTCATACCCCCCTGGACCATCCCCACACCCGTGGGGAAAACTTGATCTGACAATTGCAGACGATCCGCCTGTAAGGACCATCCCCACACCCGTGGGGAAAACGTCGTGCCCATCGCGTGCGCGCCCAGCGTGATCGGACCATCCCCACACCCGTGGGGAAAACCCTGCCTGCGAATCCCGTTCAGAACATCATTGCGGACCATCCCCACACCCGTGGGGAAAACCGCATGGCGTAGATCGTGGTGAACAGGACGCGCGGACCATCCCCACACCCGTGGGGAAAACAGCGCGGCAAAGTCGTCATCCGTGCCCGGCGTCGGACCATCCCCACACCCGTGGGGAAAACGCGAGAAGGGCCGCACTCATCCCCCGCGAGGAAGGACCATCCCCACACCCGTGGGGAAAACACTTCGCCCCACCGTCCTAAAACCACCCACTCCCTACCCGAAGCCTCTCCCGGGTGATCCGACTCACCTCACATTGTCATGCGGCGCGGGCAACCGCCCAGGCCCAGCCTAACCGACGCGCTCGTAGACCACCCCCAGTTCGTCGTCGAGGCGGACGCGGGTGCGGCCCAGCGTGGCCTCGCCGCCGGTCAGGACGAGGGGCAGGCAGCCGCGCAGCAGGGGGTGGGCGGCCCAGCCCTGATGCTCGCCGCCCAGCCGCAGGCCGTTCGTACTCACATGAGCCTCGATGCCGGACACGATGTCCGGGCGCGTGACCTGGAGGCTGCGCTCGTAGATGCGCCGGGCGGTGTCCCAGTCGTCCTTGCGGAGATTGTGGAGGCACGGTTTCTCGCGTCCATCGGCGTCGAGCCAGACCGAGCCGTCACGGCGGTGCAGGAGGACGATCCGCACGCTGCGCTCGCCCAGGCGGGTGCCCAGTTGAGGCGCGTCCTCGGCGTGGTCGTCGTCCTGGGGAGGCTCGCCGTCCGGGTCGGCTTGCGGAGCCGTGGGGGAACGGGACAGGAAGTCTCCCGGGAGACCGAGGTGCGCCCCGCCGCCCAGGGTGGCCTCGTTCGTGGTGCGGGAGGTCAGGTCGGCGTCGGCGGCGGCCAGGGTCGCGGTCTGCTCGGGGGTGAGCCCATCCAGAGGGGGGCAGGCGTAGACGCCCTGCACGAGCGGGTCGAGGTCGTCGGGGAGGCGCAGCCACTCGCGGCCCCGCAGGGCGTGCCAGGTGCGGTAGAGCAGGGCCGGGGCGTAGACGTACTTCCACCTGTGCTCGCCGAGCGCCGCCCCGGGCCACTCGCCCAGGCCCGCGACGTGCAGGGTGGCAGGGCTGTGCGGGCCGCGCCGACGGGTGTTCCCCGCGTGGCGGTGCAGGCGCCCAGCCCGCTGGAGCAGCAGGTCCACGGGCGCGAGGTCGCTGACCATCACGTCCGCGTCGAAGTCGAGGCTCTGCTCGGCGACCTGGGTGGCGATCAGGATGAAGCGGGCGGGGCGGACCTCCCCCGTGATCTCCTCGTCCCCCCTGCGGTACGTGGCGGGCTGAGGGCCGAGGTAGCGCAGCACGCGTTCCTCGCGGTCGGCGCGTTCCGCCACCGGATAGCGGGCGTGGAAGAGGTGGACGCCCACCCGTTCGGGATGTTTCGAGCCGCGCCGCACCGTTTGGCAACGGTCGCCGAGGAGGTCGCGCACCGCCACGAACACGTCCTGGGCCCGCTGCACGGTGTTGACGATCACGGCCACGCAGCCGCCCACCGAGGCGAGGTCCACGGCCTGCCGGGCGACGGCGGACGGGTTGGGGTCGAGAGGCTGCAAACGCACGTTCAACTCACGGCGCGGGCCGGGGACGTGGTGCGTGGCGGCCCGGGTCTCCCCCGCGCGGGCGAGGGTGAGGCGGGGATACTCGGCCTCCCCGCTCTCGGGCGTGCCCCAGGCTTTCAGGAGGTCGAGGCGGGTTTCCCGGGGCAGCGTCGCGCTCATCACGATCACGCTCGACCCCAGGGCGCGCAGCCACGCGACGAGGGCGTGGATCAGGCGGGTGGTGTAGGTGTCGTAGGCGTGCACCTCGTCGAGCACGACGACCCGGTTGCCCAGGCCCCACAGCCGCACGAACTGGTGGGGCACGGCCAGCACCCCGAGCAGCGCCTGATCGACGGTGCCGACCCCGTACTCGCTCAGGAGCGCGCGTTTGCGGTGGGCGAACCACCCCTCGGCGGTGACGCGGAAGGCATCCGCCTCGGCGGGGTCGCCGGGGGCGTTGGGGTGGGTGGTCAGGCGCTGTTGCCTGAGCGTGCGGGTGCGGGCCCGCCTCTCCCCGTGCCGGGCGTGGAGTTCCGCGCCGCCGTGCAGGAGTTGCAGGTCCACGGTGACGGTGCGCGCCTGCCCCCGGAGCTGCCAGTCCAGAAACTTCAGCAGTCGGTCGTACATCGCGTTCCCGGTCGCCTGGGTGGGCAGCGCGACGTACAGGCCCCGGTGCCCCAGCGCGTTCTGGAGGCCCAGGAAGGCGTACAGCGCCGCCTCCGTCTTGCCCTCCCCCATCGGCGCCTCCACCAGCGCGAGGAGGGGGCGGGGGTCGTCCGCGCCCTGGGCCACCTGCCCCGCGAGCAGGGTTTGCAGGGACCTCGCCCCGAAGCCCCCGATGTAGGCGAAGGCCGTCCCCAGGTCGGGGAGGTCGGGGCGCAGGGGCTCGCGCGTCGTCCAGCCGATGTCGTCGAGGGCCGCGCGGGCTCTTGAGCGGGCCCGCTCCAGGTACGCCCCCGGGTCGGTGAAGGCCAGCTCGTCCACCCGATCCGGAAGGGGGAAGCTGCTGCCCACCCAGTCCGCGAAGCTCGTCAGCCCGGCGAGGCGCATGAAGGCCGCGCCCGTCAGCGCCTCCACGGGCGGAGGTGGCGCGTCCAGCAGTCCGAAGGCGGCGAACACCGCGTCCACGAGTTCAAGCTGTACGCCTACCCACTCGGCGCCGCCGTGGTCGCGGTCGCTCAGGTGGCCGGGGTCCGCGCGCCGTCCGTGGTGGCAGCCCACCGCGTCCCCTACGTGTCGGGCGAGGTCGGCGGGCCAGCCGCAGGCGAGGGGAAGCAGGCCGCCCAGCCGCTCCTGGGTGACGACCCCGTGTGGGACGGCGGGCTGGGTGGTCGGCACCCGCAGGTGAACGCGAACCCGGGCCGCCCCCGCGTCCCAGAGTTGCTGAAAGGCGGGGCTGGCCTTGCCGAGGTCGTGGAGTCCCGCCAGGGCGCAGGTCCAGCGCCGGGCGAGTTCGGCATCCACGCCCAGGTCCCCGGCGAGGAGGTCGCCCGTGCGGGCGGGCTCGCGGGCCAGCACTTCCCACGCGCAGGCGGCCACGTCGAGGAGGTGGTGCAGGACGGGGAGCCACTGGCCGGGCCGGGCGCCCCGGTCGCTCTTGGCCCAGAGGCTCCGGGCGGCGGGGCCCAGGGGCGGCAGATCGGCGGACATGGCCCACGGTAACGGGCGGCTGGAACCCGGGGAGGCAAAAGGCAAGGGGCGCTGAACCGGGCGTCCGAATTTGACGCCCTGCCCCGGCACGCTGAACGTGTCGCGCGGAAAAAGCGCGATGCAGACAGCGCCGAGCGCCCCCCGCACCCCTGCGGGCGAGCGCGCCGCCCGGACCTGACTCTCCCGCAGACGCCGCCGCACGGGCGAGCGCCGCCGGGCCGTCCTGTCCCGTTCCCGGGCCCCGCCCGAGGGAGACCGCCCATGACCCACCCCGCCCGCACGACCGCCCGCCTCGCCCCCGCCCTCGTCCTGACGCTGCTGGCCGCCGCGCTGCCGGGCGTTCCGTTCGCCCGGAACACCGCCGCGCCAACCGCCACCCACGCCCTCGCCGCTCCCCTTCTCGCCGGGGACAACGACAAGGGGGGCATGGGCGGCTGAGGGCTCCGGGGCCTGACCCTCCTCTCAGCCCCCCGGTAGAGTGGGCGGGTGCCGCGCCCGCCCGCCGCGTTCGTGTCCGACGAGGAACTCGCCCTGTCCGTCCCGGCCCTGGTGGAGGGGGGCCGGGCGGACCTCGCGTTGCGGACCCTGTGGCTCGCCGCCGACGGGGCACCGGACCTCGACCGTTTCGCGCGGCTGCTGGACCTCCTCGCTCTCCTGCCCCCGCAGACGCGGAGCAGCGGGCCGGGCGTGCGCCTCCACCTGCGGCTCCTGACCGGCCTGCGGCGGGCCGGGGACTCGCTGGACGCGGTGGAGGCCGCCCGCGACGCCGGGCTGGGTGCTCACTTCCTGAACGTCTACCGGGCCTGGGCGCTCTCGCAGCAGGAGCGGTTCGGAGAGGCGCTGGAGACGTTGAAACCCGCCCTGAGCGAATCGCTGGACACCGAGCCGGACGCCGGGCCGGAGACCGGGGGGCTCACCCGCTTCGAGGACACCCTGGGCTGGCGGGTGCGGGCCCGCTCGCTGGCGGCGCTGGGACAGGGCGGCTGGCGGGAGGGGTACGCCCGGGCGCGCCTCCACGCCACGGGGCGGGCGCTGGCCCTGGTGTGGCTGGAGGAGGGCGCGACCCTGAGCGGACGCGGGGACGTGCAGGGCGCCCTGCGCGCGTACACCCAGGCGCTGCCCCTCGTCGAGCGCGACCCGTATTACCACGCGCTCGCCCTGCACAACCTGGGGCTGGTGTGTCTGCGCGACTGCCGTTTCGGGGAGGCCGAGGCCTATTTCGGGCGGGTGAGCGGGGTGGGGCGCGCGGCGGCCTTTCGCGCCCGCGCCCTGTGCGGGGAGGGGGCCGTGCGCCGCGCCCTGGGCGAGTGGGACCGCGCCGCCTGGGCCTACCGCGCCGCGCTCGAATTGCAGGCCGAGGACGACGACCGCCAGCAGGCGTGGCGCGGCCTGGGCCACACCCTGCGCCTCTCGGGCCGGGCCCGCAGCGCCGTGGAGTGGCTCACCCGCGCCACGACCGCGACCCCCGGCGACCGGCAGACGGGCCGCTCGTGGGTCTTCGTGGACGTGGCCGCCGCGTACGCCGCGCTCGGGGACGTTTCCGCCGCTCACGAAGCCCTCGGGCTCATCCCTCCCCTCACGGGCGAGGACGCCGACCGGGAGAGGATCGTGCGCGCCGAACTCGCCCGGCAGGGGGGCGACCTCGCCGGGGCGCTCTCCCACCTGGGCGGCCTGAATCTTCAAACCCTCTGGGCGCGGGAGGAGGCGCACGCCTTCCCGGAGCTGTTCTCTCCCCTGCCCGACCCGGCGACCCGCCCGGCCCCGCTGCCTCGTGCCGAGCGCACTCACGTCACCGTCCGGGCCCTCGGCCCCCTCGACGTGCGGGTGAATGGGCGCCCGGTGCCGGTCGGGCCGGCCTCGCGGGCGGGCGTGCTGCTCGTCGCGCTGCTGGAGGCGGGGGGGCGGGCCGGGACCGGGGAACTCGCCCTCGCCGTCTCCAGCCGTGAGGACCGATGCGAGCGGCACGGCAAGCAGGCGGTGTCGCGCATCGCGGGCGAGTTGCGCCGCGCCCTGGGTTGGGAGGGCAGCGTGCAGGCCCGCTCCGGCGCGTACTTCCTCGACCCGGCGGCGGAGTGGGACTACGACGTGCGGAGCGCTCTGGAAGCGGGCCAGCCCATCGAGGCTTTCCTGAGCGGCGTCACCCTCCCCTGGGTGCTGGACCGGGAGACCCAGTTGCGTCAGAAGGACTCAGATCATTTGCACTGAATGTGGGTGCAGAACCCGCCGCGACGATGGCGCGACACGCCACGGGCATCCTCAGGGGCGGAGGACCACCGTGGGCGACCCCTTACCCCAGGACCCGGAACGGCACGAACCCCCGTCCATGAACGCGCAGGAACGCAGCACGTGGCGCAAAGCGCAGCGCCTGAGGCTGATCGAGGACCACTTGCGCACCCAGTCCATGACCAGCCGCGAACTTGCCGACCTGCTCCGCGAGCCCATCCGCACGGTCCAGCGGGCGCTCGGCGACCTCGAACAGATGGAGAGGGGGCTGGAGAAACAACGCGACGGGAAGTATCACATCCCCGTGCGCCGCGAGCCGCTCGATCCGGTGGAGGTGCTGACCGTCCACGCCGCCGTGCGGCTGCTGTACCACCACGCGCCCGCCCACCACAGCCGCTACATCAGCGCCCTGCACAAGATCGCCCGCGACCTGCCCGAGGCGACCCGGCGGGTGCTCGACGAGTCGGTGGTCGTCAACACGGCCCGGCGCAGCGACGACGGCACCCTGGAGCGGGTCGCCCTCGCCTGGGAGCGGCATCAGGTCCTGCGCTTCGACTACAAGCGCCCGAACGGCGACCTCGAACGCGGCAACGAACTCTGCGTGTACTTCGTGGAGGTCAGCCGCGCGAACCTCGCCCCCTACGTGATCGGGCTGGAGCGCAGGCACCGCGGCCAGGTCCGCACCTTCAAGCTCGGGCGGATGCTCAACCCCGTCACGTTGAGCGACACGTACACCATCCCCGAGGAGTTCAACCCCCGCGACTACCTCACCGACGCCTGGGGCGTGATCGGCGGCGAGAACCCCATCACCGTGCGGCTGCGCTTCACGCCCGACGCCGCCTACCGCGTCCTGGAGGGCGGCTATCCCAACGCCAGCGAGCCCCTGATCTACGCCGATGGCAGCGTCGAACTCGACATCCGCGCCGGGACCGACAACACGGGGCTCCCCCGCGAACTCATCCCCTGGATTCTCTCGTGGGGCCCGAGGGTGGATGTGCTCGGCCCGGAAGTCGTGCGGCGGCACTGGCTCGGCGAACTGCGCGCGGCGCTGCGGCAGCACGGGCCGGAGGAGGTGAGATCGTGAAGCCTCCCGCTCCCACCTTCAACCTGATCGACGCCCCCTGGCTCTCCCTGCGGCCCCTGGACGGCGGCCCCGTGCGCGAGGTCGGTCTGTGGGAGGCGTTGACGGAGGCCCGGTCGCACCAGCGCATCGACGACCCCTCGCCCCTCGTCACGGTCGCCCTGTTGCGCCTGTGCCTCGCCGTGCTGCATCGGGCTTTGCAGGGACCGAAGGACGCGGCGCAGGCGGCGGGGTGGTACAGGGACGGCTTCCCGGCGGGGCAGGTCGAGGCTTACCTGGACCGCTGGCAGGGCCGCTTCGACCTCTTCGGCGGGGCGCCCTTCTGGCAGGTGGCCGACCTGACGCCCGAGCTGGAGGACGGGCGGTACCGCAGCCACTGGACCCGCCTGGGCGCCGAGGTCGGGAGCGCGAACACGACGCCCCTGTTCAACCCGGCGGCGCGGCCCGGCGGCGAGCGGCGAGACGCCCTCTCCCTCGCCGGGGCGGCGCGGCGGCTGGTGGAGGCCCAGACCTTCATGCTGGGGGGGCTGATCAAACGCTTCACCACAGCGGCAAAAGCGGCCCCGGTGGCGACAGCGGCGCTGACCGTGCCCCAGGGCCGCACCCTGCATGAGACGCTGTGCCTGAACCTCGTGCCCCTCGCGGCGGGGGAGCTGGAGGCCGACCGGCCCGTCTGGGAGCGCGAACCCCTGACCGTGGCGGACGTGCGCGCGTACCACGAGCACGGGCGGACGCGGGCGCCCCAGGGTCCGGTGGACCGCTACACCTGGGTCAGCCGCAGCGTGCGCCTGCACCCCGAACCCGGCCCGGACGGCGGCGAGGTCGTGCGCGTGGTGGGCTTCGCGGCGGGCGTGCCCTTGGAGGGGAGCGGCGAGGGCGCGGGCCTGAACGTCGATCCCCACGTCGCCCTGCGCCCGGGCGGCGATCCCAGGGCCCCGGCCCTCTTCCCGCAGAAGCTCCGGCGCGAGGTACTGTTCTGGCGCGACCTCGCCGCCCTGCTCCCCGACCCGCAGGACACGGCCACCGTCACCGCCGCCGGGAAGGTGCGCTCGGTCCCGGGCGTGCCGCCTCGGGCCGTCGCCCACGCCCGGGAGGTGCTGAAGGCCCTCCGTCCTGCCCCGGCTCCCCCGCCGCCCGGCCTCTCCCGGGAGGAACGGCGGGCGTGGGTGGTGGAGGCAGCGCGTCGGAGCGGCGCCCAGCCTGTCATTCCCGTCAGCGTCTTCGGGCAGATCACCGACCAGGGCAAGGGCTTCGCCTTCCGCCAGGAGGAATACACCCTGCCGGAAGCCTTCGTGAACGACCCGGCGGCCTTCGCCAAGCAGATCCACACGGCGCTCAGCGACGCCAAGACCGTCGGGGAAGGATTACGGCAGGCCACGCGCCGCCTCGCCGGGGAGGTGCTGTCACGCGGCGGCACCCGCGAGCCGCACAAGGACGACGTGACGCGGCTGGCGGACGGACTGCCCACCCTCCCGACTTTCTGGGCGCGGCTGGAGGCGCCCTTCCGTGTCTACCTCGCGGCCCTCGACCTGGATGCGGGGGAGGCGCTGGCGGCGTGGCACCGGACCCTCACGCACGCGGCCTGGGACGCCTGGGCGCTCGCGCTGGAGGGGGTGGGCGACTCCCGGGCGAACGCCAGCGCGGCCTACCGCCCCCGCGTGACCGAGGGCAAACGTCAACTCTCCCCCCAGGCCACCCTGGAAATTGCGCTGAGAAGAATCGCCGCCGAGCCGCAGGAGGTCTCCGCATGACCAGCCCACCCGCCGAAGTCCCCCCGGAGGCCCGCTTCGTGCAGGCCCTCTCCCGCCTGGAGCGTGGGCGCCTCGCCGAGTTGCGCCGCAGCCTGGGCGACGAGCGGCCCGGCCAGAGCGCCGCGTGGCTGGAGGGCGTGCTCCTGCGCTCGGGCCTGCGCCTGCGCGACGAGGACCGCTCCGGGCGCGAGGCCCTGTACCTCCTCGCGGGCCTCTACGCCCTGATCGAGCGCCCGCACGAGGACGAGGAAGAGACGGAAGACGACGGGCAGGAACGCGCGGGCCTCTCCCTGGGTGCGCTCCTCGGTCGCCTCTACCTGGATCAGGGCGAGCGGCCCAGCACCGAGAAACGCTTCCTGGCCCTCCTCGACGCCGACCGCGACGGTCTGGCGTACCAGCTCCGGCAGGCGGTCACGCTGCTCAGGGCCGCCGACCGCAAGCCCGACTGGGTGCGCCTCCTCGCCGACGTGACGCGCTGGACTCATCCCTATGCCGGGGACGACGTGCGCCGAACGTGGGCGCGGGACTTCTACCGCCACGGGACGCCCGCCCGTTCTGCCGACCGCCCGGTCCCGGACGACGAATCCGAACCCGCCGACCCCCCCACCCCGCCCCGCCCTGCCGATTCCGCTGACGACGAAGGAGAGCGCCTGTGAAAGCCCTGCTCGAACTCCACTACCTGCAAAACTTCGCGCCCAGCAACCTCAACCGCGACGACACGGGCAGCCCCAAGGACGCCTACTTCGGCGGGGTGCGCCGCGCCCGCATCAGCAGCCAGTCGTTCAAGCGGGCGATGCGGATGGACTTCCGGGAGCGCGAACTCCTGGGCAGAGACGAGCTGGGCGAGCGCACGAAGCGGGCACACGAGGCGGTTGCGAGGCGGCTGGCGGAGCGCGGCCACGGCGAGGAGGAGGCGCGGCGGGCGGCTGAGAACGCTTTGCAGACGATGGGCACGCAAAAGCAGATGAAAATCACCAAGGACGGCAAGACGGAGTACCTGGCTTTCCTGGGCCGGGAGGAGCTGGAGAAGCTGGCCGAAGTCATCCACCGGAGCTTCGACCTGTTCAGCGCAACGAGATACAAGCCGGAGAAGGACACCAAGGCGACCCTCGAAGCCTGCCTGATCAACAACGGCGAGGGCAAAAATGCCGTGGATATCGCTCTTTTTGGGCGAATGCTTGCGAACCTCCCCGACAAGAACGCCGACGCCGCCGCGCAGGTGGCGCACGCGATAGGCACCCACGCCCTGCGCGGGCGGGAATTCGACTTCTACACGGCGGTGGACGACCTCAAGCCCGGGGACACCGCGGGGGCCGACATGCTGGGGACGGTGGAGTTCGGCAGCGCGACCTTCTACCGCTACGCCTGCCTCGACCTGGCGAAGCTGCGGGAGAACCTGGGCGGCGACACCGACCTCGCCCTGCGCGGCCTGCGCGCCTTCCTGTACGCCTCGGTCTTCGCCGCGCCGACGGGCAAGCAGAACACCTTCGCGGCGCACAACCTCCCCAGCCTCCTCGTGCAGGTGGTCCGCGAGAACGCCAGCCCCCGCAACCTCGCCAACGCCTTCGAGGACAGCCGATTCCGTAAGGAGGAGAGGGAGGACGGCGAGGGGTACATGCTTCCAAGCATCAACCGGCTTGCTTCCGAGATGGACTGGCAAAACCGTGTCTTTGGGGACACCGGAAACGGTCGTTACATCTCCAGACACGAGACGGAAAAGGTTCACATCTTTGGAGACAGGATAGACAGCGTGGACGCCCTGATCGAGGCGACCCTGGCGGACGTGCGGAGCCTCTACGCGCGGCTGGGCGGGTGAGGTGACGGCCCCCTCCACCCTGCTCATCCCCCTCGCCGGACCAATGCAGTCCTGGGGCACCCGCTCGCGCTTCGACGACCGCGACACCGAGGCCGAGCCCAGCAAGAGCGGCGTGCTGGGCCTGTGCGCCGCGGCCCTCGGCCTCGACCGCGCCGAACCTGTGAGCCACCTCGCCTCCCTCGCCTTCGGGGTGCGGGTGGACCGCGAGGGCACCCTCCGGCACGACTACCACACGGCGCAGCTCCACCCCGGCGAGCGCCGCGCGAGCACCAGCCTGACCCGCCGCGCCTACCTCGCCGACGCGGCCTTCTGGGCGGGCTTGCAGGGGGACCCGGCGCTGCTGGGCGAAGTCCACGCCGCCCTCAAGAATCCACACTGGCCCCTCGCGCTGGGCCGCAAGAGCTTTCCGCCGTCGCTGCCCCTCTGGAGGCCGGACGCCCTGCGGGGAGAGGCGCTGCTCCCCGCCCTGCGTGCCGCCCCCACCCTGCGCGGCGAACGGGAGGCGCGACGGGGAACCTTGAATGCCCCGTACCGCCTCGTGGTGGACGCCCGCGCCGTGCCCGACCCTGGCCGGGACGCGGCCCCCGGCGTGCGGCGCGACGACCCGACCGCCCCCTTCGCCGTTCGGCGCTACGCCCTGCGCGACGTGCTGACCTGGAGCGAGGCCCTCGCCCTGAGCCTGGAGGAGGCGTCGTGATGTACCTCTCCCGCCTCGTGCTCGACGACCGCCACCGTCAGGCGTTCCGCGACCTGCAAAGCCCCTACGCGCTGCATCAGACCCTGCGCTGGGCCTTCCCCGGCGCGGGCGAGGGGGGGGCACCCCTGCCTGACGGCGAGCGCGTCCTGTGGCGGCAGGAGGGAAGCGCGGTCCTGGTGCAGAGCCTCACGCTCCCCGACTGGGAGGCGCTGGAGGACCGTCACCCCGGTTACCTGCGCCACAGCGCGTGCAAGCCCCTCGACCTCGCCGCCGCGCTCACGCCGGGCCGTCCCCTGCGTTTTCACCTGCGCGCGAACGTGACGGTTCGCAGGCTGGACGAGCAGGGTCGCAGCCGCCGCCACGCCCTGCACGGGCCGCAGGAACAGCTCGGCTGGCTCCACCGCCAGGGGGAACGCGGCGGCTTCCGGGTGCGGGGCGCGGACCTGCTCCACAGCGGCTCCCTCCGCACCCGCAAGGGCGCCCAGACCCTCACCCTTCACACCGTCACCTTCGACGGGTTGATCGACGTGAGCGACGGCGCGGCGCTGCTCGGGGCCGTGCGGGGCGGCCTGGGCCACGCCAAGGCGCTGGGCTGCGGGTTGCTGAGCCTCGCGCCCGCCGGAGGTGCCCCATGACCGACCCCTCGAACGCGATCATCTGGCAGCGGCAAAACCTGCGCGAGCTGCCCAAGTTCCGCGACGGCACGGGTTACCTCTACCTCGAACACACCCGCCTGGAGCAAGACGGGCGGGGCGTACGCGCCTACCACCCCGAGGGGATGCTCACCATTCCGGTTGCCAGCCTGAGTGTCCTCCTCCTCGGCCCCGGGTGCAGCGTGAGCCACGAGGCGGTCAAGGCCCTCTCCGACACGGGCTGCTCGCTGCTCTGGGTCGGGGAGGAAGGCGTGCGGCTGTACGCGAGCGGCCTGGGCGAGACCCGCAGCGCGGCCCGCCTCCACCGCCAAGCGACGTTGTGGGCCAATCCACAGAGCCGCTTGAGGGTCGTGCGGCAGATGTACGCGATGCGTTTTCCGGAGGGGCTGCCGGACGACCTGACCCTCCAGCAGATTCGTGGGCGCGAGGGGGCGCGGATGCGGGACGCCTACGCCCGCTACAGCGCCGCCCACGGGGTGAGGTGGGAGACGAGGCAGTACAAGCAGCAGGACTGGAACCGCGCCACACCGATCAACAAGGCGGTCAGCGCGGGGAACGCCTGTCTGTACGGCCTCGCGCACGCGGCGATCCTCAGCATGGGGTACAGCCCGGCCCTGGGCTTCGTCCACACCGGGAAGCTGCTGTCCTTCGTGTACGACGTGGCGGACCTCTACAAGGTCGAGGTGGTTCTCCCCATCGCCTTCCGCGAGGCGGCCACGCCCGGCGACGATCTGGAGAGGCGCGTCCGCACCGGACTGCGTGACCACATGACCCGGCTGCGCCTCCTCGAACGCATGGCGGCGGACCTCGTTCACCTCCTCGGCGGCGACGACCCGGACCCCGAGCCGAGCGCACCGGGCGACCTGTGGGACCCCTCGGGCAACGCGGTGGGAGGCCGCAACTATGCTGGTGATGACGCTGGAAGCCGTTCCTGAGAGCCTGCGCGGCGAGCTTGCCCGCTGGCTGATCGAGGTGCAGCCGGGCGTGTACGTCGGCAACGCCTCGGCCCTCGTCCGCGACCTGCTGTGGGACAAGGCCGTGCAGCACACGCGCCGGGGCCGCTGCACCCAGGTCTACCGGGCGCAGAACGAGCAGGGCTTCGTGATCCGCACCCACGGCGACGGCGCCCGCCGCGTCGTTAGCCTCGACGGCTATCAATTGGTCGCCGTTCGCAACGCCCGCCACGCGGAACTCAGCCGGGAGTATGCCCCTCCCGAGGACGATGACAAATTGTGAGGTAAGTCGGGGGTTGGAGAAGAGACCTCGATACGGGTGATGGTCGGGGAGGCGTGTGTTTTGAGAGTGTTTTCCCCACGGGTGTGGGGATGGTCCGCAGTACACACACTCTTCCGTAATCACCGACAAGTTTTCCCCACGGGTGTGGGGATGGTCCGGTAATCTGGATGTTGAGCGCGGCGGCGTGGTCGTTTTCCCCACGGGTGTGGGGATGGTCCGATCACCGGGGCGGGCATCGCTCAACGCAACCTGTTTTCCCCACGGGTGTGGGGATGGTCCGGGGAGGTGGGGGCGCGGTATACCGTCGCGTTGGTTTTCCCCACGGGTGTGGGGATGGTCCGCGGTCTAACGTTGCGGGGAGTGCCCCGCCCAAGTTTTCCCCACGGGTGTGGGGATGGTCCGGGTGCTGCTGCTCCCTCCGCCGGGCGGGATGCGTTTTCCCCACGGGTGTGGGGATGGTCCGGCGTCCGAAAATCAGACAGGTGGAGCTACCACGTTTTCCCCACGGGTGTGGGGATGGTCCGCTCAACCTGACCTACGACCTCACCCGCTTTCGTTTTCCCCACGGGTGTGGGGATGGTCCGTATCCTTGGCAACTTGTGTGTCACAGGGTCGAGTTTTCCCCACGGGTGTGGGGATGGTCCGGCCTGCCTTCCGGGTCACGGCGGTCACCGACCGTTTTCCCCACGGGTGTGGGGATGGTCCGCTCCGCACTGCCCCTGCGGGCAACGCCAGCTAGTTTTCCCCACGGGTGTGGGGATGGTCCGGCCTACGTGGACGCGTCCGTGCAGGGGCTGAAGTTTTCCCCACGGGTGTGGGGATGGTCCGGTGTATGCCGCGCTGGACAACCCGCCCGCCGAGTTTTCCCCACGGGTGTGGGGATGGTCCGAGCTCATTCCGTTCCCCACCCGTGCCGCCTCCGTTTTCCCCACGGGTGTGGGGATGGTCCGCCGCCCCGCTACCGCTTCCGGGCCTTCGCCGGGTTTTCCCCACGGGTGTGGGGATGGTCCCAGATGTTTTCTCCCGACTTGCCCGACACGCCCGTTTTCCCCACGGGTGTGGGGATGGTCCGGTTTGAAGTCGGTCACGGGGTCTCCTGGGGAAGTGTTTTCCCCACGGGTGTGGGGATGGTCCGACCGACGCGGGCCTCGTCACCCGCGGGGGTGCGTTTTCCCCACGGGTGTGGGGATGGTCCGACCACGCTGACCACCATCCTCACCCTGATGGCGTCTTCCCCACCCGTGTGGGAATGGTCCGGCGTGCTCACGGACGCGGTGACTCTCCCATACGTGCTCCCCGTCCAGATGGGACGCCTGGCGTCAGTTCGTCAACTTTTCGCAAAGAGGCCGCGCGGTTTCACCCGGTACGCTGCCTCCACCGGGCATGCTTTTCTCTCCCTCACCCCGTGGGGATGGCCCGAGGAGTTGTTCAAAATGAGATTGTGCCTGACCTTTTCCCCACGCTTGTGGGGACGTTTTGCGGGAGGCCTGCTGTGTCCTGCCCGGCCCTTACGGCTGGTGGTCGGGGGGCAGGGCCGCCGTGGCGAACCAGAAGGCGCCCAAGGAGCGGATGACCTCGACGAATTCCTCCAGGGTGACGGGCTTGGGGATGTAGGCGTTGGCGTGCAGGTTGTAGCTGCGCCAGATGTCCTGCTCGGCACGCGAGGTGGTGAGGACGATAATCGGGATATTGCGCAGGTCCTGGTCCACCTTGAGCACGTCGAGGACCTCCAGGCCGCCCATGCGGGGCATGTTCAGGTCGAGGAGGATCACGTCGGGGCGCGGGGCTCCCGAGTGCTCGCCCTCGCGGCGCAGGAAGGCCAGGGCCTCGACCCCATCCCGGGCGAGGTGCAGCGCGTGGGGAAAGTCGGCCTCGCTGAAGGCCTCCTCGGTCAGCAGGATGTCGGCGGCGTTGTCCTCGACGAGGAGAATGTCGATGGCCTTCATGGCCGCGCCGCCTCGGCCCGGGTCGGGAAACGGACCCGCGAGGGGCGACACGGACGCGGGCCGCTCCCGGGAATGCCCGCCGCCGTAAGGCCCCGACAGGCCAGCCGGAGAGAAAGCTTCATGGGAACACATTCTAAGGGCAAGGTCTCACAGAACCCGGACAGCGGGGCCCACACGGTCCTTTCAACGAAGCTTAACCTCCGCACGCGCCACCCCCCTACAGTGGGGGCCACCATGCGCGCCCAGGCCATCCCCGGCACCCATCTCCGGCCCTCCGTGATCGCCCTGGGGACGGCGGCGCTCGGGAGCAAGCTGGGCGAGGCCGCCTCGTTCCGGTTGCTGGGCCGCTTTCTCGACCTCGGCGGCACGTTCCTCGACACGGCGCGCGTCTACTCCGACTGGCTGCCCGGCGAGCGCAGCCGCAGCGAGAAGCTGCTCGGGAGATGGCTCGCGGCCACGGGGAAGCGCGACCGGATCGTCCTCGCCACGAAGGGCGGCCACCCGCCCCTGGACGACATGGGACGCGGGCGCCTGTCGGAGCACGACCTCCGCCTCGACCTGGAGGGCAGCCTCCTCGACCTGCGGACGGACGTGATCGACCTGTACTGGCTCCACCGCGACGATCCCCGCCGCCCGGTCGAGGCCATCGTGGACACCCTCAATGCGTTCGTGGACGAGGGGCTTATCCGTGCCTTCGGGGTCTCCAACTGGAGCGCGGCGCGGCTGCGGGAGGCCAACGGGTACGCGCGGCGGGCGGGAAGGCGTCCCCCCGTGGCGAACCAGATGAGCTGGAGCCTCGCCGAACCCAACCCCGGCTCCCTGGGTGACCCGACCCTCGTCGTGATGGACGGGGCGACCCACGCGCTGCACCGCGAGGGCGGGCTGGCGGCGGTGCCGTACTCGTCCCAGGCGAACGGCTTCTTCGGCGGGAGGTACGGGCGGGGCAGGTGGTGGGTCACTGCGCCGTCCGCCCGGCACGTCCGCCGCGTGTACTACAACGACGCCAATTTCGCGCGGCTGGAGCGGGTGCGCGAGGTCGCCGCCCGGCTGGGGCGCTCGCCGAATCAGGTCGCGCTGGCCGCCCTGATGACGGAGCCCTTCCCGGTTTTTCCCATCGTCGGTGCCTACCGGCTGGAGCAACTGGAGGACAGCGCGGCGGCGGGCAACCTCGTGCTGGATGTCGAGACTGCCCGGTACGTGAAGACGGGGAGTTGAGGTCCGGCGGGGGCGCCGGGTGGGCCGTGCGCTGGACAGGAACGCGCGAGGCGCAGGGTCCCACAACGCCGTCTGGGAACTCTCCGCCTCGCCGCTTGAGCGGTCACCCTGAGTGAAGCGAAGGGTCTCCTGCCGGGCAGACGGGACGCTGCGCTCCGCTCTGCTACGCGGCTTTGGAAGTCAGCATGACAACGTTCCCGTGCCGAACGCCCTACCGCCCCTGCCCCGTGCTCGGGGGCGTGCCGGGGGCGAGGGTGACGGGGACCTGCACGGTCTGGCCGCCGCGCACGACGGTGAGGCGCAGCGTCTCGCCCACCTGGCCGCTGAAGAGCCGCTCGCGCAGGTCGGCGGAGGTTTCGATGGGCTGGCCGTTGACGGCGGTGATGACGTCGCCGCCGAGGGTGATCGGCCCGAAGGGCGTGTTGATCCGCTGGGTGCCGCCGCGCAGGCCGCCGCGTGCCGCCGGGCCGTTCGGCTCGACCGTCACGACGAGGGCCCCCTCGCGCGGGAGGTTGTACTGACGGCGGGCCTGCTCGGAAAAGACGCTGAGTTCGAAGGGCGCGAGCACCACGCCGATGCGCGGCCCGGTGACCGTCTCGCCCGCGCGCAGCCGCGGCAACAGGCGGCCCGCGACGTTGCTGGGAATGGCGAAGCCGATGCCCGCGCTCTGCCCGATGCCCGTCACCGCGCCCGAGGGCGACAGGATCTGGGTGTTGATCCCGATGACCTGCCCGGCGCTGTTGAGCAGCGGTCCGCCCGAGTTGCCGGGATTGATCGCCGCGTCGGTCTGGATGGCGTTTTGCGGCACCTGCCGCTGCCCGGTGGGGATGGTGCGCTCCACCGCCGACACGATGCCCTCGGACGCCGAGAACTGCTGCCCCAAGGGCGCCCCGATGGCGAAGACCCGCTGCCCCACGCGCAGCCGCGTGCTGTCCCCGAGCGGCAGGGGCCGGATGAGACCTGCGGGTACGTTCTGCACCTGTATCAGGGCGAGGTCGTAGTCGGGCGCGGTGCCCACGACGCGCGCCGGAAACTCGCGGCTCTGGCCCAGCAGGCGCACGCTCAGCCGGGTCGCCCCCTCCACGACGTGGAAGTTCGTCAGGGCGTACCCCTGCGCGTCCACGAAAAAGCCGCTGCCGCTCGACTGCTCCACCCCGCCGCGGGGGTCCTCGAACAGCGGGCTGGAGAAGACGGGCTGCTCGTCGCCGGGCGTCTCGGCGCTGATATAGACCACGCCCCTCAGCGAGCGCTCCAGCACCTCGACCTGCGAGAGTTCGTCGGGGCGCAGCGTGCTCGGGGCCGCCTGGGTCGGCGCGGCTGGCGTCTGCCGGGGCGGGGCGGGTGCGGTCTGGGCCGAAGCTGCGGGCGCGGCGAGGAGCAGGAGCGAGGTGAGCAGCGGGATCGGTCGCATGGAGCCTCCTTGGGCGGGCAGGACGACGGGACGCAGGGGGTCGGCGGTCCCTCCCGTCCGTGCGAGGGCCACGCCCCCTGCTCTATGCCAGAGGGACGACGCCCTTCTGTCGCATCGGGCCAAATCCCCATCGGACCCCGAACGATGAACGTTTCCTTGACGGCGCTTTTCCCGGCGGGTCCGTGACGGGCGTTCGCCTCAGCCCCCCTCGTCCCCGGCCAGGGCGGGCTCCGGCAGCGGGGGCACGTCGCCCCCCGTAAATCTCTTGGTGAGCCAGCGGTCGAAGCGGGCGAGGCCCTCGGCCTGCCGGGCATAGGCGGCGTTCAAGGCCCGCAGCCGCGCGTGGACGGCCCGCAGCCGCTCGTCGCTGAGGGGGATGTCGGCGCGGGTCCAGTCGTGGCGGTACGTGCCGCCCACGTCGTGGGTCGCCCGCCGCAGGGTCACCATGTCGCGCACCTCGTCGAGGGGCACGCCCAGAATGCGCAGGTCCATCACGTCCCGCAAGAGCCGCAGCGCGTAGGGCCCGTACAGCGCCCGCCCCGAGGCCGTCACCTGGTCGGGGGTCAGGAGGCCCAGTTCGGCGTAGTGCATCACCGTGCGCCGGGTCACCCCCGCCTCGCGGGCGAGTTCGGCGGTCGTGTAGAAGGTGAGCGGCTGGGGGCTCTGCGTCATCAGGGCGTGACCACGACCTTGCCCGTCACCCGGCGGTCGAGCAGGGCGCGCAGGGCTTCCGGGGCCCGCTCCAGCGCGTAACGTTCGCTCACCAGTGGCCGGATCGTCCCGTCCCCCACCCACCCCGCCAGCCGCATGAGGTTGCGGGCGTTGCCGCGCGGGTCGCGCCGGGCGAACTCGCCCCAGAACACGCCGACCACCGAGGCGCCCTTGAGGAGCGGGAGGTTGAAGGGCAGCCTCGGAATGTCGCCCCCCGCGAAGCCCACCACCAGATAGCGCCCGCCCCACCCGATCGAGCGGAAGGCGGGCTCGGCGAGGTCCCCGCCCACCGGGTCGAAGATCACGTCCGGCCCCTGGCCACCCGTGAGCGCCTTGAGGCCGCCCCGCAGGTCTTCCGAGGCGTAGTTCAGCGTCTCGTCCGCCCCGTGCTCGCGGGCCAGGGTCAGCTTCTCGTCCGTGCTCGCCGCCGCGATCACCCGCGCGCCCAGCGCTTTGCCGATCATCACCGCCGCGAGGCCCACCCCGCCCGCCGCACCGAGGACGAGCAGCGTCTCGCCCGCTTGCAACTGCGCCCGGTCGCTGAGCGCGTGCATGGACGTGCCGTAGGCGAGGGGAAGGCTGGCGGCGACGGCGGCGTCCATCCCCCCCGGCAGCGGCATCACCGCGTTGGCGGGGGCAAGCAACTTCTCGGCGAAGGCGCCCGTCCCCGTGAAGGCCACGACTCGTTGACCAGGCTGGAGGCCCTGCACCCCTTCTCCCACCGCCGAGACGACTCCGGCAGCCTCCGCCCCCGGCGTGAAGGGGAAGGGCGGCTTGACCTGATAGAGCCCCTGCACCATCAGCGCGTCGGGGTAGTTCACGCCCGCCGCCTCCACGTCGAGGACGACCTCGCCGGGGCCGGGGGTGGGGTCGGGCACGTCCCGGACGGTCAGGGCTTCGGGTTGGTCGAAACGGTCGCAGATCAGGGCGCGCATGGGAAAACCTCCTGGGGATGGGGCAAGAGTGGTCGAGAGTGTGCCCAGTGTACGGTTCCTGCCCCGCCCTGTGAACGCCCGCGTACAAAATTGACGTGTGCGTACACCCGGCCTAAGCTGACGGGACCGAAGCAGCGCAACCTCCCCCCTCCACGCAAAGGAGTGACCCTATGGCCCCCTTCCTGTCCCGCCGCGACCTGCAATTCCAGCTCTACGAGGTGCTCGACACCGCCTCCCTGCCCACGCGACCCCGCTTTGCCGAGCACTCGCGCGAGGTGTACGACGACGTATTGGGCCTCGCCTACAACGTCGCCGACAAGTATTTCGCCAACCACGCCCGCGAGGCGGACCTGAACGAGCCGCATATCGAAGGCGGGAAGGTCAAACTCGTTCCCGCCGCCGCCCAGGCGATGAAGGCCTTCCGCGAGGCGGGCTTTTTCAGCGCCCACGCCGACGAGGAGCTGGGCGGGCTGGGGCTGCCCAACGTGGTCGCGCAGGCCATGCACGCCCACTTCAAGGGGGCGAACATCGGCACGAGCAGCTACCCCTTCCTGACCATCGGCAACGCCAACCTGCAACGCGTTTTCGCCTCGCCCGAGCAGCAGCAGAAATACATGCTCCCCCTCCTCGAAGGCCGCTGGTTCGGCACGATGGCCCTCTCCGAGCCGCACGCGGGGTCGGGCCTGGCGGACATCCGCACCACCGCCACACCGAGGGGAGACGGCACGTACGCGGTCACCGGCACGAAGATGTGGATCTCGGCGGGCGAGCACGAGCTGTCGGAAAACATCATCCACCTCGTCCTGGCGCGCATCAGGGGCGGTCCCTCGGGCGTGAAGGGCATCTCCCTCTTCATCGTGCCGAGATACCGGGTGAACGAGGACGGCAGTGTCGGCGAGTCCAACAACGTCGTCCTGGCGGGCCTGAATCACAAGATGGGCTACCGGGGCACGACGAACACGCTGCTCAACTACGGGGAGGGCGGCGAGACGGTCGGGGAGCTGATCGGGGAGCCCGGCCAGGGCCTGCGGTACATGTTCCACATGATGAACGGAGCCCGCATCGGCGTCGGCATGGGCGCCGTCATGCAGGGGTACGCGGGGTACCTCGCCAGCCTGGAGTACGCCCGTGACCGGCGTCAGGGGCGGCACGCGAGCAACAAGGACCCGGGGAGCGAACCCGTCGCCATCATCGAACACGCCGACGTGCGGCGCCTCCTGCTGCGG
Organism: Deinococcus planocerae; assembly: GCF_002869765.1. Classification (NCBI taxonomy): domain Bacteria; kingdom Thermotogati; phylum Deinococcota; class Deinococci; order Deinococcales; family Deinococcaceae; genus Deinococcus; species Deinococcus planocerae. Next base: position 72,524 of record NZ_PNOR01000012.1, read on the forward strand.
CAGAAGAGCTTCGTGGAGGGTGGCCTCGCGCTCGGCCTGTACGCCGCCCACCTGGAGGACGAGATCGAGACCGGGCCGGAGGAGGCGAGGCGGGACAACGAACTCCTCCTCGACCTGCTCACGCCCATCGTCAAGAGCTGGCCCAGCAAGTACAGCCAGGAGGCGCTGAGCGACGCGATCCAGGTCATGGGCGGCGCTGGGTACACCCGTGACTACCCGGTCGAGATGTACTACCGCGATAACCGCCTCAACCCCATTCACGAGGGCACGGAAGGGATTCAGGGCAACGACCTCCTGGGCCGCAAGGTGTCGCAGGCGGGCGGGCGGGGGCTTCAGGTGCTGCTCGAAAAGATGCAGGCCGACCTGCGGGCGTCCGAGGGCCTGGAGGGACTCGACGAGATTCGCACGGCGCTGCACCAGGCCGTTGCTCAGAGCACCGGGGCGTTGCGGGCCATCCTCACCCAGGCCCCTGAACTCGGCCCCGACCTCTTCCTGGCGAATGCGAACAGCGCCCTGGAGATGTTCGGGCACACCGTCGTCGGCTGGATGTGGCTGCGGCAGGCCATCGCCGCCGCCCGCCAGCTCCCCGGGGCGCGGGGCGACGACGCCGACTTCTACCGGGGCAAGCTCCAGGCCGCCCGCTTCTTCGCCACCCACGAACTGCCGAAGGTGCAGGCGCACGCGGACCTGCTGGCAAGCGCGGACAGGACGACGTTCGAGATGCAGGGGGCGTGGTTTTAGTGGAGCGGTCTGCCCTCAGCTCTCAGCCGTCAGCCCAGCAGGATTTTCACCGGGTCGCGGTGGGGGGTAGAAACCTCGCCTATCTGGAGGTTTCTCCGTCTCATCCGCGCGCCAACGTCCTCTTCCTCGCGTGGCTGGGCGGCTCGCGGCTGGGGTGGGAGGGGGTGGTGGGGGAGATCGGGCAGGAAGACCGCGCCCTCGCCCCCGACCACCGCGATACCGGCGACTCCGACCCCTTCGAGGACGCTTTCACGCTCGCCGACCTCGCCGATGACGCCGCCGAGTTTCTGCGGGAGGTGGCCGCCGCGCCCGCCTTCGTCGTTGGGCTGAGCATGGGAGGGATGGTCGCGCAGCACCTCGCGCTGCGGCACCCGGACCTCGTGCGCGGGTTGGTGCTCGTCTCCACGACGCCTGGTGGGGCGGACACGACTCCGGCCACCGAGCGGGGGCGTGCGGCCCTCTTCCTGCCCGCCGACATGGAAGCGCGGGAACGGGCGCGGCAGGCGCTGACGCTGATGACGCACGACGGGTTCATCGAAGCCAATCCTGGACTGCTCGACCTCGCCGCCCGCCACGCCGAGCGCCATCCCATGAGCGAGGAGAGCTTCAAGCGGCAGTTCCGGGCGATCCGGGCGCACGACATCACGCAAGGGCTCGCCCGCCTCAACGTCCCCACCCTCGTGCTGCACGGCGAATTGGACGACCTGATCCCCCTGCCGAACGCCGAGCGGCTGGCGGCAGGTATCCCCGGTGCCCAGTTGCGCGTCTACCCGGGAACCGGGCACATGCCGCACCTCGAACGCCCGCAGGAGTTTCTGTCGGACCTGCGCGGGTTTTTGCAAGAACAGACAGGTTAACCCCAGCTCACTGTCCGCCGACGTTCAGAATTGACGTGTACGTACACTTTCCCTATGGTGGGAGGTACGGCTCTAACCCGGCACAACTCAACCCCGGAGGCACCCTCTATGGCACTCAAGGAACTCTTCGACCTGACCGGCAAAGTCGCCCTGATCACCGGGGGCTCGCGCGGCCTCGGCCTGCAAATCGCGGAGGGGCTGGGCGAGTACGGCGCGACCGTCGTCCTGACCGCCCGCAAGGGGAACGAACTCGACGAGGCGAAGGCCCACCTGGAGGGCCTAGGGATCAAGGCCCACGTCTACCAGAACGACCTCTCCCAGTTCGAGACCATCGAGCCCCTCGTGGAGCGCATCGTCTCGGAGGTCGGTCCCATCCACATCCTCGTGAACAACGCCGGGGCCACCTGGGGCGCACCTGCCGAGGAGCACCCCTTCGAGGCGTGGCTGAAGGTGATCAACCTCAACGTCAACGGCCTCTTCCTCCTCACGCAGGCGGTGGGGAAGCGGTGCATGATCCCCGCCCGCGCGGGCCGCGTGGTGAACGTCGCCTCGGTCGCCGGGCTCAAGGGCAACAGCCCGCGCATGGCCGGAACGGTCGCCTACAACACGTCGAAGGGGGCGGTCGTCAACCTCACCCGCGCGCTCGCCTCGGAGTGGGCGAAGTACGACATCACCGTCAACTCGATCTGCCCGGGCTACTTCCCCACCAAGATGACGAAGGGCACCATCGCCTACGGGGAGGAGACCATCCTCGGCAGCACGCCCCTGGGCCGTCTCGGCGGGCCCGAAGACCTCAAGGGCCTCGCCCTGCTGCTCTCCAGCGATGCCAGCGCCTACATGACCGGGCAGAACATCGCGGTGGACGGCGGGGTGACGGCGATTTGAATGGAGCAGTCAGCCGTCGGCAATACAAGCTGAGAGCTGACGGCTGACTGCTCCAAAGGAGGCACCATGACCGCCCTTCCCCTTCCCGACCTCCGCTCCCGCATCGGCCAGGAGATCGCCTTATCTGACTGGGTGACTGTCACGCAGGAGATGGTCAACAGGTTTGCGGACGCGACCGGCGACCACCAGTTCATCCACGTGGACCCCGAGCGGGCGGCGCAGACCCCTTTCGGCGGACCCATCGCGCACGGCTTCCTGACCCTCTCGCTGCTGGCGGGGCACTTCATGACCCACGGCGGCTCTCCCCGGCTGGAGGGGGCGCGGATGGTCGTGAACTACGGCCTCAACCGCGTGCGCTTCATCTCGCCCGTGCCCGTGGGAAGTCGCCTGCGCAACCGTGGAACGCTGGTCGGCGTGGAGGACGGCAGCGGCTACGCCCAGCTCACCGTCGCCAACACCATCGAGATCGAGGGCAGTGAAAGACCCGCGGCGACGGCGGAGACGGTGATGCGGGTGTACCTATGACGACGCTCGACGGAACCGACGCGATTGCCTTTGCCCAGAGTGTCCTCGACTCCCAGCCCTTCAGCGTGCTTGTGGGAGCCAGGGTCGAGGAAATGTCGCCTGCGGGCGTGGTCGTGCGGGTGCCCTTCCGGCAGGAGATCACCCAGCACCACGGCTTCGCGCACGGGGGCGTGCAGGCGGCGCTGGCCGACATCGCCCTCACCTTCATGGGGGCGGCGGCGCTGGGGCCGAGTGTGCTGACCTCCGAGTTCAAAATCAACTTCGTGAAGCCTGGCGTCGGTGAGGCGCTCGTCGCTCGGGGCAGCGTGCTCAGCGCCGGGAAGCGGCAGGCCGTCACCCGCTGCGACATCTTCGCCGTGCAGGGAGACGAGGAGCGGCTGGTCGCCACCGCACTCGGCACCATCGTCACGGCGGACGTGCCTCCGGCGGGGGGAGGGACGTGACCCCATGACCGCCCCCGACCCCTCCACCCTCACCCGTGACCTGCTCGAACGCGCCATCGAGACGAGCGAGTTTACGCGGTTCATGGGCACGCGCCTCAGCCACTTCGAGAACGGGCGGGTCGAGATCGAGATCGACCTCAAGCCCATCCTCACCCAGCACCACGGCTACGCGCACGGGGCGGTGATCGGCTACCTCGCGGACACCGTGAGCGCGTGGGCCGCCGCCTCGGTCGCCGGGGACGTGGTGACCGCCGAGTACAAGCTCAACCTGCTCGCCCCCGCGAAGGGAGAGACGCTGTGGGCACGCGGGGAGGTCCTGCGCGCGGGCCGCCGTCAGGTCGTCGTGCGCGCCGACGTGTACGCCCGCAGCGGGGGAGAGGACACCCTCGTCGCGGCGGCGCTGGCGACGATCTCGCCCGTCGGCGGTCGCCCGGGCCGGGAGGAAAAGGCGTGACCGTCTACCTGCTGGAGCGCGACGGCGTGCTGCTGGCGCGGATGCCGCTCAGCCGCGTCGAGCCCTTCAGCGTCCACTGCACCTTCGAACCGCTGCCCGCCTTCGAGCCCTACCGCCCCCTGTTCGAGGAGGACGCCCGCCTCGCCGATGAACTGGTCAGCGACCCCGACCCCGCCCTGCTGGGCCGTGCCGAGGCGCTGCTCGACCGCATCCTGGCCCTGGGCCTCTCGGTGCGGCGGGAGGGCGGGGGCATCCACCGCGAGGTCCTGATCGGCATCGAAGACCACACCGCCCACTTTCGCCCCCTGAAGCTGGAGGAGGAACCGCTATGACGATGTTCGACGTCTCGCCCCGCACCCGCGACCTGCACGCCCGCCTGAGCGCGTTCATGGAGGAGCACATCTACCCCAACGAGGCCGAGTTCAACCGCCAGGTGAACGAGGGGAACCGCTGGGAACACGTTCAACTCATCGAGGACCTCAAGCCGAGGGCGCGCGCCCAGGGCCTGTGGAACCTCTTCCTGCCGCCCGCCTCGGACCCGCAGGGCGTGTTCGGCCCGGGCCTGAGCAACCTGGAATACGCCCCCCTGTGCGAGGTGATGGGCCGGGTGTGGTGGGCGCCCGAAATCTTCAACTGCAACGCGCCCGACACCGGCAACATGGAGGTGCTGGCCCGTTACGGCACCCCCGAGCAGCAGGACCGCTGGCTGACCCCCCTCCTGAACGGCGAGATCCGCTCCGCCTTCTCGATGACCGAGCCGGACGTGGCGTCGAGCGACGCGACGAACATCCAGGCGAGCATCGTGCGAGACGGCGACGGGTACGTCATCAACGCGCGCAAGTGGTGGACCTCCGGCGCGGGCGACCCCCGCTGCGCCGTGAGCATCTTCATGGGCAAGACGGACCCGAACGCGGAGCGTCACCTCCAGCAGTCCATGATCCTGATTCCGATGGACGCGCCCGGCGTGACCATCAACCGGATGCTCACCGTCTTCGGCTACGACGACGCGCCGCACGGCCACGCGGAGATGACCTTCGAGAACGTGCGCGTGCCCGCCTCTGCCCTCCTGCTGGGCGAGGGGCGCGGCTTCGAGATCGCGCAGGGGCGGCTGGGGCCGGGGCGCATCCACCACTGCATGAGGCTGATCGGGCAGGCGGAGCGGGCACTGGACCTGATGGTGGAGCGGGCGGGCCAGCGCGTCGCCTTCGGCAAGCCGCTCGGCGGCCACCAGCACGTCCGCGAGGCGATTGCGCACAGCCGCATGGAGATCGACCAGGCGCGGCTGCTGACCATGCAGGCCGCGCACATGATGGATACGGTGGGCAACAAGGAGGCGCGCGGGCAGATCGCGGCGATCAAGGTGGTCGCGCCCAACGTCGCCCTGCGGGTCATCGACCGCGCCATCCAGGTCTTCGGCGGCGCGGGGGTCAGCCAGGACACGCCCCTCGCCAACATGTACGCGGGTGCGCGCACCCTGCGCCTCGCCGACGGCCCCGATATCGTCCACACCGAGACGGTGGCGAAGGAGGAGATGAAGCGGCAACAGCGGGCCAAGGAGCGGCGGGCAGCGGTGGTAGGGGACTGAGGCTCTAACCGGGTTAGAATCGAGCCATGCGCAAACGTCTCACCACCGTCGGCAAGTCGCGGGCCGTCATCCTGCCCAAGGAGTTGCTGGAGCTGTACCGCTTCGAGGATGAGGTGGAGATCGAGCCCACCGAGGGGGGCCTGATCCTGCGTCCTGCCCGCAAGGGCCTGACTTTTGAGGACGCCAGGGCCAAGCTGTTCCGGGAGAAGCGCGACCTGCTCCAGCGACTCAGCGACGCGTGACCGTCTACCTGACCCCCGGGCAGGTGGTGGAATTGCACGACGAGGCCATCGCCGACTTTGGGGGCAGGTCTGGTCTGCGTGACCCTGGGACCCTCGCCTCGGCCCTCGCTCAGCCCGCGATGGAGGCGTTCGGCGTGGAGCTTTACCCGTCGATATCGGAGAAGGCCGCCGCCCTGCTGTTCTTCCTGGCGCGGGGCCACGCCTTCGTGGACGGCAACAAGCGGACGGCCTATGCGGCGACCTCCGTTTTCCTGCTGCTGAACGGGGCAGAGCTGAGCGGCCCGGATGACACCGTGTTCGACCTCGTGCTGGGAACGGCCCAGGGGAGGCTGAGTGACCCCCGGCAGGTTGCTGAACAACTTCGGCCTCTCGTGACCCCGATGTGATGAACTCCCTCCGCTTCAGCTCAAGTTGTCCGCTCCAGCGCCCGCTTCACAAAGGCGTTCAGGCTCAGGCCCTCGCTGCGGGCGCGGGCGGCGAGGCGGGCGTGAAGCTCGGGGCGGATGCGGAGGTTGAAGCGCCCGCTGAAGGGTTTCTCGGGCTCCTCGCCCCGCTCCCGGCAGAAGGCGAGGTCGTCGTCCACGCTTTCCTTGAACGCCTGCCGCAACTCATCGACCGTGCGGCCCTGAAAGGTGATGACATCCCGCAGGTTGACCACCTCGCCGTGGAACAGGTCGGCCTCGTCGTCGAAGCTGGCCGTGGCGATGTAACCTGTGTATTCCACGCGTCATCACCCCCAAAGGTTTCGCAGGTCTCCCTGACGGTCGGTCAGGCAGGGAGACGGACCAGGGGAGTTCAGCATCCCTTCACAACCCTACGTGGCACTTTTAAGCGAAGGGGAAACCCCGATAAGGAGCCTTCACATGGACTTCCAAAACAAAATCATCGTCGTCACCGGCTCCGCTTCCGGCATCGGCCTCGCGCTGGCAACCCGCTTCGTGCGGGAGGGCGCCACCGTGATCGCCTCCGACCTCAACGCCGAGGTGGGTGCCCAGAAGGCGGCAGAGATCGGCGCGCGCTTCGTGCCCGCGAACGTGGCGAAGGAAGAAGATATTCAGGCCCTTATTGACGGCGTGCTCGCGCAGGAGGGCCGCATCGACCTCTTCTGCTCGAACGCGGGCATCGCCATCGGCGAGGGGCCGGAGACGCCGGACAAGCAGTGGGACCTGATCTACAAGGTCAACGTGATGAGCCACGTCTGGGCTGCCCGGCACCTGCTGCCGCACATGCTCGAACGCGGCGAGGGCCACCTCCTGAACACGGCGTCGGCGGCGGGGCTCCTCACCGAGCTGCACTCCGCCCCCTATGCGGTCACCAAGCACGCGGCGCTGGCGTTTGCCGAGTGGCTGGCGATCACCTACGGGGACCGGAGCATCAAGGTCTCCTGCCTGTGCCCGGAAGGCGTCTGGACCCCGATGATCCAGAACGCGCCCATCCTCCAGCAGACGGCGATCACGACGGACGAACTCGTGGAGAAGACGCTGGAGGTGCTGCGCCGCGACGGCTTCCTGATCACCACCCACCCCACGACTCTCCAGTCTTTCCAGAACAAGGCCGCCGACTACGACACCTGGATCGGCAAGATGCGGAGGCTGCGGGAAAAGGCGATGGCGCTGCTCGCCGCGCACGGGGGCCGGGCCTTCGGGGCGGGAGAGCAGGCCCGATGACCCGTCCCGACACCGCCCCCGTCCGCCCCGGGGAGGAGTTGCCGCTGGACTCGCTGCGGGAGGCCCTGCGCGGACGGGTGGAGGGGGACGTGGACCGGCTGACCGTGGAGCAGTTCCCCGGCGGCTTTTCCAACCTCACCTACCTCGTCCGGCTGGGCCAATTGTCTGAGGGGGGGCAGGAGTACGTGCTGCGCCGCGCCCCCCTCGGCCCGGTGGCGGCGAAGGCCCACGACATGCCGCGCGAGTATCGGCTGCTGGAGCGGGTGCATCCCGTCCTCCCCGTCGCTCCCAAGCCCATCCTGCTCGTCGAGGACCCGGAGGTGATCGGCGCCTCCTTCTACCTGATGGAACGGCGGCGCGGGACGGTCGTGAGGACGAAGCTGCCGCCCGAGTACGCGGCCCTGCCCGACGCTCCCCGCAGGCTCTCGCAGGCGCTCGCGGATACCCTCGCCGACCTGCACGCGGTGGACATCGACGCGGCGGGGTTGCGTGGGCTCGGCAAGCCGGAGGGCTTCAACGGGCGGCAGGTCGAGGGCTGGGCCGGACGCTGGCGCCGCGCCCGCACGGACGACATGCCCCCCGTGGACGAACTGCACGACGAGGACGTGATCGCGTGGCTCACCGCCAACACGCCCCCCGAGTCGGCCCACACCCTCGTCCACAACGACTTCAAGCTCGACAACCTGATGCTGGACCCCCACGATCCCTCGCGGGTGGTCGCCCTCCTCGACTGGGAGATGACGACCGTGGGAGACCCCCTGGTGGACCTCGGCCTGACCCTGACCTACTGGACGATGCCCGAGATGCCGGGCCGCGAGCCCAACCGGGTCGGGGCGGTGGCGAGCGCCGAGGGCTACTACACCCGCGAGGAGTTCCTGAATCGCTACGCCGAACGCAGCGGTCGGGACGTGGGAGGCGTCGCGTGGTACGAGGTGCTGGGCCACTTCAAGCTCGCCGTGATCGTGGGGCAGATCTACGCCCGTTACCGCGCCGGACAGACGCGGGACACCCGCTTCGCCCCGCTGGGGTCTCAGGCCCAGTGGCTGATCGGGGAGGCGTGGCGACGAATCGGGGAAGCGGGGGGATAGGGAAGGGCCCGGCTCACCTACGTCAGCCGGATGCCCTGCACAGGCGGCACCACCCGCCACAGCCACGCCAGCCACAGCAGCGCGGCAGTACCCAGCAGCAGAGTGTAGAGGGAAAAGCGCAGTCGCCAGAGCGTCCGGTACGCGGGGGGCGGCAGGCGCAGGGCTGTCCCTGCCGGGACGTACAGGCGGCTGTGGCTGCCCAGGTTGACGCCCAGGATCATGCCCAGCGTCAGCACGGCGAAAAAGAAAGTCAGCAGGGCGGCGGTGAGCAGGGCGGGATGCATCATCGGGGGCTCCGTTCCCCGGCTGGGGCCGGGAGGGGTAGGCATTCTGGAGTCTTCTGACACGGTATGCCATGCCCTGCCCGCCGCACACGCGAGGGCGAACGGCAATGAGGACCGACGTCATCGTCTGCGTTTCGGAGCGGCTGTTTCAATCCCTCAACCCACCCGAAGGCGGGTTGTAACGGTAGTGTCGCGCTTCGTCGTCCAGCACGCAAGTCTGCCGAGTACCAGCGCGAACGTCATTGGGCGGCACCGAACGCCTGATCCAGACCCCTCCCTTTCTCCGTCCGGGACGGGTCTTCTCTCATGCGCGACCCTCCCGAGCTTTCCACGTCGTGGCAGGTTCGCGCGGCTTCCCTGGCCTGACAGCCCGTGACAGGCCGGGTCCACATTCTCCGCAGGTCGGGCTCTTCCGGCTGATGTGCTTCGGCGCCCGGGTGAACGTCCCTGGCCCCCGCCCCTCCACTTCCCGGAAGGGGCGGGGGCGTGAGGGGGTGCGCGGCAGGGCCGCTCCAGTGCGCTACCCTGGCCTCCGTGCCCCATTCCACAACCCGGTTCTCACCCGCCTCCCCGCTCGGGGCCCCCGCGTGAGCACCCTCATCCTCGTTCGGCACGGTCAGGCCACCCCCTTCGAGGCCGACACCGACCGCCTTTCCCGCTTGGGGGAGGAACAGGCCCGCGCGGTGGGAACCTTTCTCGCGGAGGCGGGAGTCGAACCCACCGACGTGTTCTGCGGCCCGCTCGTCCGGCAGCGCGAGAGCGCCCGGCTGGCCGCAGAGTCGGCGGCGGGGGAGTGGCCCGAGCCCGTGGTGGACCCCCGCCTCGCCGAGTACGACGGCGACGGCCTGACCCGCACCCTGGGGCCGCTCCTCGCCGCCCGGGACCCGAAGTTTGGCGCCCTGCTGCGCGCCTCGGAAGAGGGACGGCTCGGGCCGGAGCGCAACCGCCACTTCCAGCGGATGCTCGAACCCCTGGCGGAGGCGTACCTGCGGGGCGAGGTGACGCATCCCGGGGTGGAGACCTGGGCCGCCTTCCGCGCCCGCGTCCACGCTTTCCTGCGGGAACTCCTTACGGGTCCTTCGGGCCGCACCGTCCTCGCCTTCTCCTCGGGCGGCGTGATCGGCGTGACCGTCGCCGCCGTCCTGCGCGCTCCCGACGACTCGGCCCTGACCTTGAACTGGCGCGTCCGGAACGGCAGCCTCACCCGACTCACCTACGGCGGCGGGCGCGCCAGCCTCGACTCGTTCAACGAGACCGGCCACCTCGACCCCGATCTCACCTCCTGGCGCTGAGCGCCGCGAAAGGAAAACCGATGCCCCTCGATCCCCACCTTCAGGAAGTCCTGCTCCAGCTCGCCGCCGCGCCCCAGCCGAACGGTCTGGAGGAGATGCGCGCCGCCGTGATCGCCAATGCCGCCCGCGCTCCGAAGCGGGACGTGACCATCGCCGGGACGCGCGACCTGACCATCCCCGGCCCGGCGTCCGACCTCCCCGCCCGGCTCTACACCCCGGTGGGGGAGGGACCACACCCCCTGACCGTGTTCTTCCATGGCGGAGGCTTCGTCGCGTATTCCATCGAGACGCACGACAGCGTGTGCCGCGAGCTGTGTGCCGAGGCGAACACCGCCGTCCTGAGCGTCGAATACCGCCTCGCGCCCGAGCACCGCTTCCCCGCCGGGGCGGACGACGCCTACGCCGCGCTGGTGTGGGCCGCCGCCCATGCCGGGGAACTGGGCGCCGACTCCACCCGCCTCGCGGTGGCGGGCGACAGCGCCGGGGCGAGCCTGTGCATCGCCTGCACCCAGCGGGCCCGGGACGAGGGTGGTCCGGCGGTCAAGGCCCAGCTCCTGATCTACCCCGCCGCCGACTTCGTCAACGTGGACCGCTACCCCAGCCGCCGCGAGAACGCCCAGGGCTACTTCCTGACCGAGGAGCGCATGGCCTTTTTCGGCCAGATGTACCTCGCCGACCCCGCGCACGCCGCGCACCCGCACGTCAGCCCCCTCCACGCCGCCGAACTCCACGACCTGCCGCCCGCCCTCGTCCTGACCGCCGAGTTCGACCCCCTGCGCGACGAGGGCATCGCCTACGTCGAGGCGCTGAGGCAGGCGGGGGTGCGCGCCGAGCACCAGCCCGGCCCCGGCATGATCCACGGCTTCGCCAACATGACGGCTTTCTCGCCCGCCGCCGCGGGGCTGATGGATCAGGCGGCGCGGTGGCTGAAGGCGGAGTTGTCCGGAGGTCAAGACACCAGCGGTTCAGAACTTTCAGCCCCCTCTGTGGCCGACTGAAACGCGGGCCGTCATCCTGCGGGCATGACGACCGAACAACTGGACGTGCTGCGCGTTTCCGACCCGGCGCAGGCCCGTGCGCTGAAGGGACACATCGACCTGTTGGGACGTTTCGTCTCGCCCGCCTCGCCGAGCGACGTGGCCGCGGCGATGGGTCAACCCGCCAATCTGGTGCATCACCACGCGCGGCGGCTGCTGGAACTGGGCCTGCTGCGGGAGGTGCGGCGCGAGGGTGGAAAGGTGTTTTTGCAGCTCACGGCGCAGGAGTTTCGCTTCCCGATGAAATTGTTGCCCCCGCTGGAGGGGGGAGGTCAGGCGGGGGACATCCGGGTCTTCGCCGACACCTTCTTGAAGGCTTATGAGGAGTCGTGGAGCCGATCACGGGAGGAAGAGGAGACGGTGATGGGATTCGGGGACCGTGAGCACCCTGTTCCGCCCCCGCCTCAACCGGATGCCCCTGCCGAGGAGGGCTGCCCCCCACATGTCGAGGCGCTGACCTTACGCCTCACGCCGGAGCGGTATCGGCGCCTCGTTCGGGCGTTGAGTGCGCTGCTTGCAGAGGCGGCGAGCGAGGGCCTGCGCGATCAGGGTGAGGTCTGCACCGTCACCCTCCTCGCCTCAAGAGGGGCGCCTCATCACGACCCAGCGCATTTCCAGGGCTCGGTCAGTCACTCGGTCAGCTCCTTCCTCGGCGCCGACCCTTCCTGACCGCCCGCAAAGATGAAGGGGGGTCAACCCGCGCGGCCCCTCCCCTTGCTCACGACGCTCAACCCTGCATCTGCGCCCGCGCCTGCTCCTGAAGCTGTCTCCACGCCACCTTACCCGTCGCGCCGCGCGGGAGGGACTCGACGAACTGGTAGTCGCGGGGCACCTTGTAGGTCGCCATCACGTCGCGCGCCCAGGCTTCGATGTCCTTGCCGCTGACCTGCTGGCCGGGCTTGAGGACGATCAATGCGCGGGCGTGTTCCCCGGTGCGCTCGTCGGGGACGGCGATCACGCAGGCCTCCTGCACGGCGGGGTGGCCGTGCAGCAGATTCTCGACCTCGGCGGGCCAGACCTTCATCCCTGAGACGTTCACCATGCGCTTGAGGCGGTCGGTGAAAAAGAAGTAGCCCTCCTCGTCCATGTAGCCCAGGTCGCCCGAGCGGAAAAAGCGTTTGCCGTCAATGTCCGTGAACGCCTCCGCCGTCGCGTCGGGGCGGTTCCAGTAGCCCTGCATGACCTGTGGCCCGTGGATGACGATCTCGCCGACGCCGCCGGGCGGAAGCTCCTCGCCCGTGTCGAGGTCTACCACCCGCGCGTCCACCCCGAAGATCGGAATGCCCAGGCATTGCAGCTTGGGGCGGTCCTTGGGGTTGGTGTGGGTCTGCGCCATCGTCTCGCTGAGGCCGTACCCCTCGGTGAAGGTGATCCCGGTGAGGTCGAACAGCCGCTGCCCGACCGCGGCGGGGAGGGACGCGCCACCCCCCGTCACGCTGCGCAGCGTCGCGAGGTGCGAGGGGTCGAAGTTCGGGCTGCCCATCAGGTCGATCACCATCGTGGCGGTGTTCGTCCAGACGGTCACGCCCTGCTCGCGGATCAGGGTGCGGGCCACGTCGCGGTCCCAGCGGGCCATCACCACGACCCGGCCACCGCCCATCAGCGGCGCGAGAAGGCTGTTGACAAACCCCGTCACGTGGAAGAAGGGCAGGGTAGCGAGGTACACGTCCTCCACGCTGCCGTCCACCCACACCCCGGCCCCGAAGACGTTCGCCTGCACGCTGCGGTGGGTGTGCATACAGCCCTTGGGCAGTCCGGTCGTGCCGCTCGTGTACGGCATCACGCACAGGTCGTCCGGGCCCACCTCGGCGGCGGGGGCGGGGTGGGCCTGCAAGGCGTCCTCCAGCGTCACGTCCCCCTCCTGAAGCGTGGGCGTCACGTTCAGCCCGTCGGGCAGGGGCACCCCGGCCTTCCCCGAGTCCGTGCCGTGCAGGACGTTCGCCACGACCGCGTGCTGAAGGCCGCCCTGCTTGGCCTTCTCGTACAGCTCGGCGCCCACCACGCCGACGCGGATTCCGGCGTCCTGGAGGAAGAAGCCGAACTCGCGCGCCTGGAGCATGGGGGCGAGCGGCACGACCACCGCGCCGAGGTGCCACGCGGCGTGCGCGGCGACGGCCCAGGCGGGGCTGTTCTGCACCCACACGGCCACGCGGTCGCCCTTCCCGACGCCCTGCGCCTTCAGGTGACCGGCCAGCCGCTCGGCCCCCTCGCGCAGTTCCCGGTAGCTCACCTCGCGCCCGTAGAACCACAGGGCCGCCCGGTCGGGGTAGCGCTCGGCGGAGACGCGCAGGTTGTGCATCAGGCCCACCTGCGGCAGGGTCAGCGTGCGCGGCTTGCCCGCGGGCCAGTAGCGGGTCGCGGGCGCTCCTGCGGCGTCGGTGGGGGCGGACATCAGACCGTCTTGTGTCATGGCGAAGACCTCCGGGAGAAGGCCCGGCTCGCCGCAAGGCGCGCGGCGCGGGCGACAAAAAGGGGGTGTGGCCCAGAGTGTAGGGCAAATCGGCGCCCCTGCACACATCCCCGCCCCCGGCCCGACCCGGGAGCACGGGACAGCGAGGCCGTCTGGGCCGTGCTTGGGGGGCGCCAGCGTCCACCCAAAGAATGAACTCGATCAAAAATGCGCGCCAGGACGCGAAGAATCTGGAGCAGTTCTTAAGAAACCCGTGCCAGAGGGGCTCGTTCGCTCTGACCCCTCTTCACGAGCGGGGCAACATATGTCATGCTGCTCACCATGACGAAAAAGTCGACGAAGGCCCCCGCCAAGAAGCCTGCCGCCGCCAAGGGCTCCACGCGGGGCGCGGCCAAAGCCCAGCGCGACGACGTGAACGAGGCGAGCACAGGCGGGAACGGTGGAGACGCCCGGGGCGGCAGCGGCAAGGTCGCCAAGACGCAGCTCGTGGAGCAGGTCGCCGACAAGACCGGCCTGACCAAGAAGCAGAGCGAGGAGGCCGTGAGCGCGATGCTGGGCGTGGTCGTGGACGCGATCCGCAGTGGCAAGAGCGTGGGCTTGCCCGGCCTGGGCACCCTGAGCGTCAAGGCCACCGCCGCGCGCACCGGCGTGCGCCCCGGCACGAGCGAGAAGATCCAGATTCCGGCGGGCAAGAAAGTCGCCTTCAAGGTCGCCTCCACCCTCAAGGGCTCGCTGGGCGGCGACGCGGCGAGCGGCGACTGAGCACGGGCCTTCCAGCCAGGGCGCCCCGCGTGGGGCGCTTTTTCGTTTCCTGGGCTTCTAGCCCCGAGCTGCGAGCAGCGTGTTCCCCACCGCCCGTCGCAGCGCCTGAATATCGAGCGTGCCGTGCCGCGAGGGGTGGACCCGGTTGGTGAGGAGCACCCACGCGAGGCCTAGTTCCGGCTCCACCCACAGCCCCGTGCCCGTGAAGCCGGTGTGCCCGAAGGCCCGCTCCCCGCAGAGGCTGCCCCCGCTCCAGCCCGGCTGGGCGGCCACGAAGGCCAGCGAGCGGCCCCCCGCTTGGGGACGGGTCGCGGCGGCCTGCGCGGCGGGGGAGAGCCAGCGTTCGCGCAGGAGGCCCTTGGCCTGCGTCAGCACCCCGGCGAGCGTGCCGAACAGGCCCGCGTGCCCCGCCACCCCGCCGAGCGCCCAGGCGTTCTCGTCGTGCGTCTCGCCGCGCAGCACCCGCCCGCGCCAGGGGCAACGCTCGGTGGCGGCGCTGTGAGCGCGGTCCGGCGTGAAGGTCAGCCCCTCGTCCAGCCCGAACGCCCGCAGGGGCACGCCGCGTACCCGCTCCAGAACCGTCCCCAGCAGCAGGTAGCCGAGATCGCTGTACACCACCTCCCCCGGTGCCCTCAGCCGCCACGGCTCCTGGAGCAGCCGGGCGCGGATCGTCGTCGCGTCGCCCCAGGTGTAGAGCGGCGCCCAGGCGGGAAGGCCCGCCGTGTGGGTGAGGAGTTGACGCAGGGTCCGGGCCTTCAGCAGCGTCTCCTGCATCCACGCGAGATCGGGGAGATGGGCCGAGAGGGGGTCGTCGAGGTCGAGCAGGCCCTCTTCCACCACCCGCAGGATTTCCCGCGCGGTGAAAAGAGGCTTGGTCAGGCTGGCGAGGTCCCACCACGTCTCTCCGTCCAGCGGCAGAGGTTCGGGTTCGCGGGCTGCCCAGCCCAGCCCGTAGGTCTCTCCTTGCCCGTCCGTGTCCACCACGCCAAAGGCCGCTCCACACAGGCCCTGCTTCTCGACAGCTTGGTCGAGCAGGTCCCGCGTCCGCTGCGGAATCACCCTTCCCCCAGGGCCATCCGTGCATGTCCGCCCGCCGCCGCCAGCCGGGCCTCCGCCTCGCCCGCATCCACCCCGAGCCGCAGCATCACGACGGCGGTCTTGACACGCCCGCCCGCCGCCGTCAGGGCTGTCTTTGCCTCCGTCTCGCCAGCATCGGTCGCGTGGCGGGTCAGACGCAGGGCGCGGGCCTCCAACTTGGCGTTCGTCGCCCGCACGTCCACCATCAGGTTGCCGTACACCTTGCCCAGCCGCACCATCAGGGCGCTCGACAGGGTATTCAGGGCGATCTTCTGGGCGGTTCCGGCCTTCAGGCGCGTGCTGCCGCTGATGACCTCCGGCCCGGTGTCGAGGAGGACGGCATGGTCGGCGGCGGCGAGGAGGGGGGTGCCCGGATTGTTCGCCATCCCAACGGTGAGCGCCCTGAGGCTGCGGGCCGCTGCCACCGCACCGAGGACGTAAGGGGTCGTGCCGCTCGCCGCGACCGCGATGAGAACGTCGTCCGGCCCGACTCCGACCGCGCGCACGTCCCCTGCCCCCGCCCCGGCTCTGTCCTCGGCCCCCTCGACCGCCTGCCGGATCGCCCGCTCGCCCCCGGCGATCAGCGGCACGGCCCGCTCGGGCGGCCAGGAGAAGGTCGGGGTGAGTTCGGTCGCGTCGAGCACGCCCAGCCGCCCACTCGTGCCCGCGCCCACGTACACGAGCCGCCCGCCGCGTTCCAGGCGGGGCAGGGCCGCCTCCACCACCCGGGCCAAGGCCGGAGTCGCCGCGCGCACCGCCTCCACCGCGAGCCGCTGGTCGTCGGCCAGGGCCCGCACGAGCGCGAGGGGGTCGAGGCGGTCGAGATCGGGGTGGT
Source organism: Deinococcus planocerae (assembly GCF_002869765.1). Lineage (NCBI taxonomy): Bacteria > Thermotogati > Deinococcota > Deinococci > Deinococcales > Deinococcaceae > Deinococcus > Deinococcus planocerae. Next base: position 88,708 of record NZ_PNOR01000012.1, read on the forward strand.
CGGGATGCACGCCCTCGGTGGGGCGGGGGTCGGTCGTCATCGTGGCTCCTCGGAGGGCGGTAGCAGAACCTTCCCGGCGCTCACGGCCACCCGCGCCCCCGTGATGTGCGGCAGAACGTTCGCCCACCCCTGCGCCCGCGCGTAGCCCAGGAAGGCGAAGGCCGCCGCCTCGCGCGTGGCGTCGGTGAAACCGTGCGCCGCCCAGCCCACCTCCTCGAAGGTCAGTACGGGGATGGGGGAGAGGGCCGCGCGCAGGGCCGCCATCAGGACCGGGTTACGCGCCCCTCCGCCCGCCACCACGATCTCGTCCAGGCCGTGCGGGACGACCCAGCGGTGATAGGCGTCGGCCACAGTGCGCGCGGTGAAGGCCGTGGCGGTCGCCGCGAGGTCGGGGAGGCTGAGGTCGGCGGGGGAGGGGAGGCGGGCGAGCGTCCAGACCTCGCGCCCGGTGGCTTTGGGGGGAGGAAGCTGCAACTCGGGGTGCGTGAGCCACGCGGCCAGCGTTTCCTCGTGAACCTGCCCCGCCGCCGCGAGCCGCCCGCCCTCGTCGTGGGTCTGCCCGTTCAGGCCCGCCACCTCGTCGATGAGGCAATTTCCAGGTCCGGTGTCGAAGGCGAGGACGCCCGCCCGATCCTCCCCCGACAGATACGTCAGGTTGCTGATTCCGCCGAGATTGTGGACGGCCCGCCGCACGACAGGCTGCCCGAACAGTGCCCAGTCGGCGAAGGGGACCAGGGGGGCGCCCAACCCACCCACCGCCATGTCCGCCGGGCGGAAGTCGGCGACCACGAGTTTTCCTGTCCGCGCCGCGATCACCGCCGCCTCGCCGAGTTGGAGGGTGGCGGGCCGGGTCCAGCCGCGCACAGGGTCGGGCCGTGGGTGGTGCTGGACGGTCTGCCCGTGCGAGGCGATCAGGTCGGCGGATGGAGCGAGGGGCAGGGCCGCCTCCGCCAGCGCCTCGCCCAGCCACCAGTGGAGCTGGGTGAGTTCCGCCGCGCTGGCCTCGTCCCGCATGGCTGCGATGACCGCCGCGCGAAGCTCAGGAGGAAAGGGGGTGAAGACGTGCTCCACGACGCGCCCGCGCGGCACGCCTTCCGGCAGACCGGGCCACCTCCCCCCGTCTTCCAACTCAGGCCACCCCGGCAATTCCAGCAGCGCCGCGTCGATCCCGTCCGCGCTCGTGCCGCTCATCAGGCCGAGGACGCGGGGGGTGCTCACGTCGTCACCGGGGCGGCACCGGGGAAAGCGCAGGAAAGCGGCATCCGGGAGACCATACCACCCAGGTGCCCGCCTGCCCGCGAGGGTTGCGGTAGAGGGGGGGCGGACCTATCCTGAGGCCCAACCTTAACCACAATTGAGGTCTTTCCCATCTCGCGCCGACCTCCGGAGGTCTTCATGCTCAACCGACGCACCCTCGCCCCCCGTCTGCTCAGTCTGGTCACGCTCGCCCTCGTGGGGGGTGCCCTGGCCGCGCCCAAGAAGGTCACGGGCTACGGCGCCCTGGGCATCACCGACGGCAAGCCCGGCGGGACGTACACCCTCATCCTCGGGGACAGCCCGCAGAGCCTGAACTACTACGGCGTGATCGACAACAACCTGGGACTCATCGCCCAGCAGCTCTTCGACGGGCTGGTCGAGTTCAACTACGCCACCTACCGGGTCGAGCCCGCCCTCGCCGAGTCCTGGACGGTGAGCCCCGACGGGCGGACGTACACCTTCCGGCTGCGCCAGGGCGTGCGGTGGAGTGACGGCCAGCCCTTCACCGCCGACGACGTGGTGTTCACCTACAGCCAGATCATCATGAACCCGGAGGCCCGCGCCGGGGACGCCGCCTCCTTCAAGCTCGACGGCAAGCAGGTCGAGGTGCGCAAGGTCAACCCCACGACCGTGCAGTTCGTGCTGCCGCGTCCCAGCCCGGCGTTCCTCCTCCAGATGCGCTCGTTCGTGATGCCGAAGCACAAGTTGGTGCGCTTCTCGCAGGAGGGCGGGGCCAAGGCCGCCGACATCAACAACGCGTGGCCGGGCAACGTGGCCGAGTCCGAGGTCGTCGGCACCGGCCCCTTCCGGCTGAGCAACTACACGGCGGGCCAGAAGGTCACGCTCGTCAAGAATCCGAACTACTGGAAGGTGGACGCCCGGGGCACCCAGCTTCCGTACCTGAACCAGCTCGAATTCCTGATCATCCGCGACCCCCAGGCCCAGGTCGCGCAGTTCCTCGCGGGGAACGTGGACCAGCTCAACATCACGGGCGCGCAGTTCCCCGACCTCAAGGGACGCGAGGTGGCGGGCGCTCCCTTCAAGGTGACGCGCTCGACCGCCCTGTTCGGGAGCCCGCCCTTCGTGGCGTACAACTTCGACGCGAAGGACCCCGCGCTCGCCCGGGTCTTCGGCGACGTGCGCTTCCGCCGCGCGATGCAGAGTGCGCTGAACCGCGAGCGCATCATCGACACGGTGTACAACGGCCTGGCGAGCCTGCCGGGGCACGGGGTCGCGCCCGTCAACCGCGACTGGTACGCCAACACCACCCGGCAGCTCGGCGCCTTCGACCTGCGGGCGGCGGGGGCGGCCCTCGACGCGCTGGGGCTGAGGGACACGAACGGTGACGGCATCCGCGAGGTCGCCCGGGGCAAGAATCTGGAGTTCGACCTCACCTACGGCACCGACTCCTCCGTCTACCCCGCCATCGCCACGATCATCCAGAGCGACTTCGCCAAGGCGGGCGTGAAGGTGAACCTCAAGGGCATCCTCTCCCGCAACCTGCTCTCGACCGGGCAGAGCGGCGACTGGGAGATGATCCTCCACGCCTTCGGCGACCAGCCCGACCCCGAGCTGCGCAAGCCCATCTGGCAGCCCGGCGGCGCCCTGTACTACTGGCACCGCAGCCTCCAGCCCGCCCAGGACGGCGGCACGCCCAACCTGGCCCGGATGCAGCCCTGGGAGCGCCAGATCTACACCATCTTCAACGACGCGGCGACCACCACCGACCGCAGCAAGCGCAAGGCGCTCTACACCCGCTGGCAGCTCCTCTTCGCCCAGAACCTGCCGGTGACGCCCCTCGCCAAGCCCGAGAACATCGGCGCGATCAGCAACAAGTACGGCAACTACATCTACAACCTCGGGGTGATTCCGGGGTACAACCCGGTGCCGCTCATCTATCAGAAGTAAGTGGGTTGTGGGGAGTGGTGAGTGGAAAAAGCGCAGCCGAGGCGTAAGCACCACGCTGAAGCTTCCACTCCCCACTGACCACTGACCACTCACCCCCTATGCTGACCTACACCCTGCGCCGAATCCTCGGCATGATTCCCACCCTGCTCGTGATCAGCGCCGTGTGCTTCACGGTGATCAAGCTCCAGCCGGGCAGCTTCACCGACCAGTACCTCGAAGACCCGCGCTTCACCCGCGAGACGGCGGCGGCGATCAGCCGTCAGCTCGGGCTCGACCAGCCCGCCGTCGTGCAGTACGGGCGGTGGCTGTGGGGGGTGATCACCGAGTTCGACTTCGGGTACTCCTTCCTGCAAAACCGGCCTGTGGTGAGCGTGATCGGCGACCTGCTGGGCTGGACGGTCTTCATCAGCCTGATCACGCTGCTCTTCACGTGGATCGTCGCCGTGCCGCTGGGGTTGTACACGGCCTTCAACCGGCACGGCTTCGCGGCGAGCGTGGCGAACTTCCTGGGGTACGTGGGGCTCGCCATCCCCGACTTCCTGGCCGCCCTCCTCCTCGTCGCGCTCGTGCTGCAACTCGGGGGGACGAACGTCGGGGGGCTCTTCAGTCCAGACTACATCGACGCGCCGTGGTCGTGGGCCAGGGTGCTGGACCTGCTCAACCACCTGTGGATTCCTGTGCTCGCCATCGGTTTAGAAGGCGTGGCGGGGCTGATGCGGCAGATGCGGGCCTCCACCCTCGACGTGCTGAGCCAGGACTACATCCGCACGGCGCGGGCGAAGGGGCTGCCGCAGAACCGGGTGATCTGGCGCCATGCCGTCCGCAACGCGATCAATCCCCTGATCACCCTCGCGGGCCTGAGCCTGCCGACCCTGATCAGCGGCACCATCATCATCTCCATCGTCCTCAACCTCCCCACCATCGGGCCGCTGCTGTACGACAGCCTCGTCAACAAGGACCAGTACACGGCCCTGACCCTGCTGATGCTGAGTGCGTTTCTGCTCCTCGTGGGCAACCTGCTCGCCGACCTGGCGCTGGCGTGGGCGGACCCGCGCGTGAGGTACGGGTGAGGCGGTTAGTGGTGAGTGGTCAGTGGTTGGTGGAAGCTCTGGCTTCACGCTTCCGCCTCCGCTGCGCTTTTCCCACTCACCACTTCCCACTTCCCACTCACCGCCGAGGGCACCCATGACCACCCTCCCCGCTTCCCCCACCCCCGTCACGCCCTCCCCCTGGGCGATGGCGTGGCGGCGCTACCGCAAGTCGCGGCTGGGCGTGATCGGCGGCTGGCTCCTGATCCTCCTCTACGCCCTGGCGCTGTTCTCGCCCTTCCTCGCGCCCTACGCGATCACCACCCAGCACGAGGAGGCGAGCTACCAGCCGCCGCAGCGGGTCCACATCGTCCACGAGGGGAGGCTGCGGACGCCCTTCGTGTACGGCTTCAAGCAGGAGCGCGACCCGGTGACCTTCGCCCGCAGGAACGTGGAGGACCGAACGAATCCGGTGCCCATCCGCCTCTTCGTGCGGGGGGACGAGTACCGCTTCCTGGGCATCCCGTCCAACCTCCACCTCTTCGGCGTGCCGGAGGGGAACACCTTCTTCCCGCTCGGCACCGACCAACTGGGGCGGGACCTGCTCTCGCGCACCCTCGTCGGCGGTCAGGTCAGCCTGACGGTGGGCGTGATCGGGGTGCTGATCTCGTTCGCCATCGGCATCGTGCTGGGGGGCATCAGCGGGTATTACGGCGGCTGGACCGACAACCTGATCCAGCGGACGGTGGAGGTGCTGCTCTCCTTCCCGCGCCTACCCATCCTGCTCGCGCTCTCGACGCTGATTCCCGCGCGGTGGCCGAGCACCTGGGTGTATCTGGGCATCGTGGCCGTGCTCGCCCTGATCGGCTGGGCGGGGCTCGCGCGGGTGGTGCGCGGGCAGGTGCTCGCCGCTCGCAACGTGGAGTACGTGACCGCCGCGCAGGCCATCGGCGCCCGTGACCTGCGGGTGATCCTGCGGCACATCACGCCGAACCTGAGTTCCTTCCTGGTGGTGACGGCCACGCTCGCCCTTCCCGGCTACATCCTGGGCGAGAGCGCGCTGAGCTTCCTGGGGCTGGGGATCAAGGAGCCGATGACCTCCTGGGGCCTTCTGCTCAAGGACGCGCAGAACTTCCAGACGCTGCGGCTCTACCCGTGGCTGCTCATCCCCGGCCTCTTCATCTTCCTGGCGGTGCTCGCCTTCAACTTCTTCGGGGACGCGCTGCGCGACGCAGCGGATACCCAAAGCCGCTGAGAGGCGGGAACCGAACCACCCAGGCCCCGACCGTTCTCGATTCGTCCTCCTGAGGGGAAAAGCCCATGAATACCGTCCTGCTGTCCGCCGTGCTGAGCCTGTCCGTCGTCGCCTCCGCCCAGCCGCCCGCCGCCCCCACGCCCGTCCCGCAGGGCGCCCCGGTCGAGCTGCGCGGCCTGTGGGTGGACGCTTTCGGGCCCGGGATCAAGACGCCCGCCGAGGTGGATCAACTGATTGCCGACGCCCGCGCGATGAATGTGAACGTCATCTTCGCGCAGGTGGGGCGGCGGGGCGACTGCTACTGCCTGAAGGCCGCCATGCCGCCGACGGACGACCCCGCCGTGCCCGCCGGATTCGACCCCCTCGCGGACCTGATCGAAAAGGCGCACCCGCTCGGCCTTCAAGTCCACGCCTGGATCATCACGACCTCAGTCTGGAACTCGCCCACGCCGCCGAAGAGCCCCGACCACGCCTTCAACCTGCACGGCCCGGACAAGACGGGGCGCGACAACTGGCTCCTGGTGAAGTTCGACGGCACCCTGAAGGCGGGGGCCGACTGGGTGTTCGACCCCGGCCACCCCGACGCGACCGAGTACATCAAGAACATGTACGTCTCGGTGGTGCAGAACTACGACGTGGACGGCATCCAGTTCGACCGGGTGCGCTACCCCGACTACAACCCGGTGGGCGGGCCCAACGGCTGGGGGTACAACGAGACGGCCCTCGCCCGCTTCCGCGCGGAGACGGGGGCCAGCGGCACGCTCGCCCCGGAAGACCCCGCCTGGTCGGCCTGGCGCCGCACCCAGGTCACCAACCTCGTGCGGGACACGGCGCTCGCAGTGAAGGCGGTGAGGCCCGACGTGAGCGTCAACGCGGCCACGATCACCTACGGGGCGGGGCCGACGACGGACGAGGGCTTCACCCAGACGCGCACGTACAACGAGGTCTTGCAGGACTGGCTGACCTGGGTGCGGGGGGGTTACCTCGACCTGAACGTGATGATGAACTACAAGCGCGACTTCGTGCCCGAGCAGGCGGGGTGGTTCAACACCTGGGCGGCGTACGCGGCGGGGCTGCGGGTGCGCTCGCCGGAGGTCACGCAGGTCAGCGGCGCGTCGATCTACCTCAACGACCAGGCGAGCACCCTGAATCAGGTCCGTAAGACCCGCACCCTGGGCCTGGGCTGGGCCGGGTACTCCTACCGCACGCCCGACGCCGACGTGAACGCCGGGAAGCGAACCACCGCCGACGTGCTGCCCGAACTCACGAGGAAGCTGGCCGGACCCGGCGGCCCCTTCGCGTCCCCCGCCCGCTGGGTCCGCCCCGACCCGGCGGCGCTGCGGGCCCTGCGCGGCACGGTGGCGACCACGGGCACGGCGCCCCTCGGGAACCGGACGGTGCGCCTCCTCGACGAGTCGGGCGAGGAGCTGGCCCGCACGACCACGAACGGCCTCGGCGGCTACGGCTTCCTGCGCCTTCCCGAGCGGGCGGTGCGGGTGGAGGTGGGCGGGGTGACGGGCGAACCGGTCACGGCCCCGGCGGGCCGGGTGACCGAGGTGCCCACGTTGACCGTGCCGTAGAGGGCGGAAGGGACTGCTGCCCCCCTCTGCCGTTGCGCGTCTGGCGGAACCGGGAGGTGTCCTCCCGGGCCCCGCGGGTGACGGGCGGGCGTTGTTCCCACCCGCGGCGGCGCGCACAATGGGGGCACGACACCGCCCCGACTCCGGGCCGTCCACACCTTCCGGGGCGCGGGCGGGGAAAGGACAACCTTGCGCCCGCATCCCCTGACCCTGGGACTCGCCGCCCTCCTGACCGCCGCGCTCGCCACGGCGCCCACGTCTCCCTCCACCCCGGGCGCCCCACCCGGTCTGGCCGCCTCGCCGCCCGTGCGGGAACTCGCGCTCGCCGCCGCCCCCGACGGGTCGCTGGTCCTCGCGGTCGTCGCCGACGAGGGCACGTACAGCAGCGGGCGCGGCACGTTCGTCGCCCGGCAGCTCACCGCGTGGCGGCACGCGGGCGGAACGTGGACGGCGCTCGGCGGCCCCCTCAACTACGACCACCCCCGCCCGGTGTCTTCCCTGAACCTCGCCCTCGACGAGCGCGGCACCCCCGTCCTCGTGTGGAACGAGAATTACGGCGACAACGACATCGTGGTCTTCCGCGCGTACCAGGGCGGCGCGTGGACGGACTGGCGCACGCGCTACCTCGGCGACGACCTGCCCTATGCGGCCCGGACGCGGGCGGTCGCGGCCCGGCAGGGCGAACCCGTCCTCGCCTGGGGCGAATACCTCCGCAAGCCCGACGGCAGCCGCCTCACCGTGCGGACGTGGGACCCCGCGGCGAAGGTCTGGACCCGCAGCGCGCCCTTCAACGACCTCCGGGCCTTCTCGCGCACGCCCGCCCTCGCGCTGGGCCGGGCGGGGCGGCCCACCGTCGCGTGGTTGCAAGGCGAGGTGCTCGCCAGCCGCGTGCTCGCCGCGCGCTGGACCGGGGAGCGCTGGGAGCCCCTCGGCGGGGCGCTGAACCGCACGCCGAACACCTACGTCGCCTCCACCCGCCTCGTGCTGGACGCGCAGGAGCGCCCCGTCGTCGCGTGGCTGGAGGACGCGGGCGGTCAGGACGCCCTCTTCGTCTCGCGCTGGACCGGGAGGGGCTGGGAGGCGCTGGGCGGGAGGCTCGGCACGGGCTCGGCCTCTGCCCCCTCCCTGGCGCTGGACCAGGGCGGTCGCCCGGTGCTCGCCTGGGTGGAGGAGCGCGGCGGCCTGGGCCGGGTGAGGCTCGCCCGCTGGACGGGGGAGGGCTGGCAGGACCTCGGGACGGTGAATCGGGACCAGGGGCGCGACGCCCGCTCGCCGTCGCTGGCGGTGGACGCCTCGGGGGCCGCCGTACTCGCGTGGCGGGAGGACGTGGGCGGCGTGTACCGGGTGCAGCTTCGGCGCTTCGGCCCCTGACGGGCTCAGCGAGAGGACGTGCCTTTCGCCCGCGGCGGCGCCGTCGAGGCCCGCACGACGAGTTCGACGGGCAGGGTCACCGTCCGGGCGGGCAACTCCTCGCCCCGCAGCGCCCCCAGGATCAGCTCGCCCGCCCGGCGTCCCATCTCTGCCTTCGGGAAGCGCATGGTCGTCAGGGGCGGGTTGAGGTAGGCGGCGCTGGCAACGTCGTCGTAGCCCACCACCGAGACGTCTTGCGGCACGCGCAGCCCCGCCTGATGGACGGCGTGGCAGGCCCCCAGGGCGAGCAGGTCGTTGTGGGCGAACACCGCAGTCGGCGGATCGGGCAGGGCCAGCAACCCGCTCGTCACCCGGTGGCCCTCCGCCAGGGTGGCGCCGCACTCGACCACCAGCGCCGGGTCGTAGTCGATGCCCGCCTGCGAGAGCGCCGCCCGGTAGCCGCCGACCCGCTCCCGGCTCAGGGCGCTCGTCGGCGTCTCCCGCAACAGGGCGACGCGGCGGTGGCCCAGCCCCAGCAGGTGCTCGGTGCCGACCTGTCCTCCCCGGAATTCCTCGATGGCGACGCACGCCACGCCGGGCACGTCGTGTTCGAGGAGGACGACCGGAAGCCGGGCCTGGAGGATGGGCCGCAGCAGCGCCGCCGGGTCCGAGTGCGCAATCACGACCAGCCCGTCCACCCGCCCCGCCCGCAGCGCCTGGACGTACCTCTCCTCGCGCCCCGCCTCGCCCTCGGAGTTGCACAGCAGCACCACAAAGCCCTCCCGGTGGCAAGACGTTTCGAGCGCGTGGGCCACCTCGGCGTAGAAGGTGTTCGTGATGCTGGGGATGAGCAGCCCGACCGCCCGACTCTGCCGCCGGCGCAGGCTGCGCGCCACATCGTTCGGGTAGTACTCCAGTTCGTCGATCACGGCCTGCACCCGGGCGCGCGTCTCGGGCGACACCGGGCGCGGCCCGCCGTTCAGGACGTACGAGACGGTCGCCACCGACACGCCCGCCCGCTCGGCCACGTCCTTGTGGGTCACGCGGCGGGTCCGGGTGCCGGGAGCAGAGGTCCGGTCCACCCCGGAAGCTCTGGAGGTGGGTCGGGTCACCGGGGTCCCTCGGTCGCCCCCACAGGACCGGCCCCGAGAGCCGCGGCGCGGCGGCGCCCTGGCCCCCCCCGGGGGCGGACGGCAGTGGGAGCCACCGGGCCTGCGCCCTCCACACGCTCGGCCACGCTTCGGGGGACACGGCGGGGCGGGAGACGGGTCACAAGCCGATGCGCCGAAGGTACTCGCGGTTGCGCCGCGCACTCTGGGCCGGGCTCCCCAGGCCGGGCAGCACGTCCTGCTCCACCACCACCCAGCCCCCGTAGCCGTTCTCCCCCAGTTGCCTCAGCACGGCGGGGAAGTCCACGCTTCCCTTCCCCAATTCGCAGAAGACGCCGTGCCCGACCGCCGTCACGCCGTCCCAGCCCTCCCGGCGCGACCGCTCGGCCACCCCCGGGTCCTGGTCCTTGAAGTGGACGTGCCAGATGCGGTCCCGGTAGCGCCGCAGCCCCTCCACCGTGTCCCCGCCCGCGAAGGTGTAGTGCCCGGTGTCGAAGCACAGCCCCATCACCTCGGGGTCGGTCAGGCTCAGGAAGCAGTCCACCTCGGCGGGCGTCTCCACCCAGGTCCCGATGTGGTGGTGGAAGACGGTCCGCAGCCCGGTCTCCCGCATGACAGCCTGCGCGACCCGGTTGGCTCCCTGGGCGAAAACCTCCCACTGGCTCTCCGTCATCCCCATCTCCGGCGCGATGCGGCCCGCGTTCAGCGTCCGCACGGGGTCGGTGTAGGGATCATTGCCCAGCACCACGACGGCCTGTGAGCCCCCCACCGCCGCGAGGAGGCGGGCGGTACGGACGGCCTCGGCCTCGCTCCGGGCGTGGCGGTCCGGGTCGTGCAGGGACACGCTCACCCACGAGCCGAGGAGCTTGAGCTTGCGGGCGCTCAACTCCCCGCTCAGCGTTGCCGGATCGGTGGGCATGAAGCCCCAGTCGCCCAGTTCGGTGCCGACGTAGCCGGTGTCGTGCATCTCGTCGAGGACGGTGGCGTACCCGCCGCGCTCGCCCTCGATGTTCTCGATCACACCCCACGAGCAGGGGGCATTGGCAACTTGAATCATGGACGCTCCTATCTGTTCTCCCTTTTCCCTTGCGGGGGACTCGGAGAGCGGCTTGCGGGGGCAGGGTTGGAGAGAGGGAGCTGGGACGCTCGGCGCCGCAGCCTGGCAGGTCAAGGGGGAGGAGCCTCCGAGGCCGGTTGAGACGAGTCCTCCCGGACCAGCGTCTCGTCTTGCCCGCCCGCCTCATGAAGGGGTTCTCCCCGGCGCGCGGCTCCGAAGGGCAAATCCATCGCCCGGCCCCCCCAGTCCTGACGCATCCAGCCCCAGGCGGCCTCGTCCACGGGCGCTCGGCTGCGCTCCTCACCCTGCGCCTCCCCCGCCATGTAGTTGAGGTAATAGACGTTGCTGCCCGGCGCGGCGGCCACCGGGTGATACCCCCGCCGCGACAGGATCAGGTCGCCGTCCCGCGCGAGAAGGAGTTCGTCCTCCCCGTCCTCCGGGCTGTAGTTGCGGTGGACCGCCCAGCCCCCCGGGGGCGAAACCCGGTAGTAGTACGTCTCCTCGATGTAGAGGGACCCCAGCCGCCCGTCGTGGCGGTGGGGAGGCCAGCCGCTCCAGTTCCCGCTGGGCGTGTAGACCTCGTACAGCAGCAGGCGCTCGGCGGGGAGGTCGGGGCCGAGGATGTGGCTCACCTGCCGGGTCGCGTTCGCGCCGCCGCGCAGTTCCACCCGAATCTCTTCAGGGCGGATCAGGCGGACGGGCAAGCGGCCCTGGGCGGGGGCTCCGCCTATCGCGTAGGTGCTGTCCTGCGTGGCGGTCAGCGTGTAGCTCGTGCCCGGCGGCAGGTACAGCACGTGCGGAAGCTGGGTGAAGACGCTCTCGCGCCGCAGGGTGTAGGTCTCTCCGTTCGCTGAAGCGGTGAGGTCGCCCTCCTGCGGCACGAGGGCCATCTCCAGCCCGCCCGTCTCGCCCGTCCGCGTCTCGCCCGCCCCCAGGTGCTCCACGCGGAAGGTGAGGTACTGCCACCCGGCGCTCTCGGGGGTGATACCAGGGTGCGTGTCTGAGGTCGTGGAAAAGTGGTTCGTTCCCGTCACGTCGTCACCTCGCCCACCCGGGCGCGCGGGTTGAGGAGTTCGAGGTATGGGGCGGTCGTCCGCTCCACGGCGGCGCGGACGGCGGCGTACCCGGCCCGGTGGGAGGTCAGGCCCGGCGTCTCGTCGCTCCAAACCTTCCTGACGGCACGGTAGAGGGCGCTGCCGATGTTCACCTTCACCACGCCGCAGCTTAACGCCGTCCGCACGTCGTCCGGGTGGATGCCGCTCCCGCCGTGGAGGACGAGGGGACCCTGCACGGCGTCCGCCACCGCACGCAGCAACCCCAGGTCCAGCCGCGAACTCTGCCCGTGCTCGCTGCCCACCGCGCAGGCCACCATATCCGCCCCCGCTTCGCGGAGCCCCCGGGCGTGGTCGGGGTCGGTCGCCTCCAACTCGTTCTGTTGCCCCGGAATGCCGAAGCTCTCCGCGCTCACCTCCAGCGAGGCCCCGGCGGCGTGGGCGATCTCGGCAAGCCGTGTCGTGAGGTCCAGCACCTCGGGGAAGGCGTAGTCCTGCCCGTCGAACATGACGGAGGAGTACCCGGCGCGCAGGCATCCCACCGCCATCTCCAGCCCGCGCCCGTGGTCGAGGTGCAGGGCGACGGGCACGCTCACCTCGTCGGCGAGGGCGCGGACGGTCTGCGCGAGGACGTGCGCGCTCGCCTGCTCGATATCCGCCGGGTAGGTCTGGAGGATGACGGGCACGCCTGCCTTTTCGGCGGCCTGCACACAGCCTTTCGCCATCTCCAGCGAGCAGAAGTTGAAGGCGGGCAGCGCGTAGCCTTCCCGGTACGCCGCCTGAATCAGCGGGCGAGCGTCGGTGACGTAGGGCATTCCCAGCCTCCCTTCTCCTCCACGAAAGCGTCCACCTCGACCTGGGTGGGTGTGAAGTCTGCGCAGCCGATCCGGTTGACGACGATGGCCCCGCAGGCATTCCCCAGCCGCGCGCTGCGAAACCAGTCCCAGCCCCGCAGCCGCCCCGTGATCAGCCCGGCAGCGAAGGCGTCCCCCGCCCCCAGCACGCTGACGACCTCGACGGGGAAGCCGGGGACATTGAGCGCCGCCTCCCCCGCCCGGTGGACGGTGCAGCCGCGCTCGCCCTCCTTCACGACGACGGTGGACACGCGGGACAGCAGCGCCGCCGTGTTCGCCGCCACGTCGCCGCGAATCTCGGGGGCCGTCATCTGGTTGTGGCGGATGGTGATGTCGGCAGGGTCACGCAGCATCGCCGCGTTGATCTCTTCTTCCGTGCCGATCACCACGTCCACGCCCGGCAGCAGCGACCGGATGGTCAGCCCGAAGGCGCGCGGGTCGTGCCACTGGTTCGCCCGGAAATCGAGGTCGAGATACACGGGCACATCCGCCGCCTTCGCCCGCTCACACGCAAAGAGGACGGCGCTGCGGCTCGGCTCCTTGGACAGCGCGGTCCCGTTGACGACGAGAGCCCGGGCCTCTTCGATAGGCACCGCTTGAATATCGTCGATGCCGAGTTGAATGTCTGCCGCGTTGTCCCGGTAGAAGGTGATGGGGAAGCGGTCGGGCGGCTGCATGGCGAGGATCACGGCGCTCGTCCGGGTGCCCGCCTTGCGCGGGATGTAATCGGTGCTCACACCCTCGCGCTCCAGCCCGGCGAGGATGAAGTCACCTACCTGGTCGTCTCCGACAGCGGTGACGAGGGCCGCCTCCACGCCCAGCCGGGAGGCGCCGACCGCGATGTTGAGGGGACTGCCGCCCAGGTAGGCGCCGACCGTGCGGACCTCGGGAAGAGGCTTGCCCACGTCCTGCGAGTACAGGTCGATGGAACTGCGCCCGATGGTGATGAGGGCGGGGGTTGGGGATTGGGGGGGATCGGTCATGGTGGGATTCGCTTTCGTGGACAGGCAAATGGGTGGCTGAATTTTTGTGCCCCTCCCCCTTGAGGGGGCAAGTTGGGAGGGGGTGAACGGGCCGGGCATCCGAGCCGGTGGAAAGGGAGAAAGCATCCTTTTTGCGGTGGAGCCGGTCACACGCCCCCTCACCCCGGCCCTCCGCTACGCGGCTCTTCGAGTCACCCACGAGGGGAGAGGGAGAAAGATTGCTCTTTTAGCTCCTCTCCCCTTGTGGGGGAGGCTGGGAGGGGGGTAAACGCAAACCTCATCCCCAGGCCACTTAACGCCCAACCCCTTCAACCCTTCAGAACGTCCGGCTCCACTCGCGCGGCCAGCGCTCCACCACGACCTTCGTCTCGGTGTAGAACTCGACCCCGTGGCGGCCCTGCGCGTGCAGGTCCCCGAAGAAGGAGTCGCCCCAGCCCGAGAAGGGGAAGTAGGCGATGGGCGCCGCCACCCCGATATTGATGCCGATGTTCCCCGCCCGAGCCTCGTGCCGGAACTTGCGGGCCGCCGCGCCGCTGCCCGTAAAGAGGCTCGCCTGGTTGCCGAAGGCGCGCTCGTTGACGAGCCTCACGGCCTCGTCCACCGTCGCGGCGTGCATCATGCTCAGGACCGGGCCGAAGATCTCCGTGCGGGCGATTTCGCCCTGCGGGGGCACGTCGTCGAGCAGCGTCGGCCCCACAAAGTAGCCCCCCTCGTAGCCGGGGACCTTCGCCCCGCGACCGTCCACGATGGCCCGCGCGCCCTCCTGCACGCCCTTCTCGATCAGGCTCTCAACTCGCTCCTTGCTCCCCTCGTTGATCACCGGGCCCATCTGCACGCCGTCGTCGAAGCCGTACCCGACTCGGCGGCTTTGCGCGAGGTCCACCATCAGGTCGGTGAAGTCCTTGCGGGCATCACCCACGGTGATCGCCACGCTCGTTGCCAGGCACCGCTGCCCCGCGCAGCCGAAGGCGCTGTCGGCGAGGATCGTTGCCGTCATCTCCATGTCCGCGTCGGGGAGGATCACCGCCGGATTCTTCGCGCCGCCCTGCGCCTGCACGCGCTTGCCGTTCTTCGCCCCGCGTTCGTAGATGTAGCGGGCAACCGGGGTCGAGCCCACGAAGCTGATCGCGCGTACCTGCGGGTGGTCGAGGAGGGCATTCACCACGTCCTTCCCGCCGTTGACGAGGCTGAGAACGCCTTTGGAAAAGCCCGCCTTCTCGATCAGCTCGAACAGCTTCGCACTCGTCAGCGGCACCCGCTCGCTCGGCTTGAGGATGAAGGCGTTGCCGGTCGCCACCGCGTAGGGCAGAAACCACAGCGGGATCATCGCCGGGAAATTGAAGGGCGTGATCGCCGCGACGACCCCGAGGGGCTGGCGGAACATATGCTCGTCGATGCCGCGGGCGATGTTCTCGTTGTTCACGCCCTGCATCAGCATCGGGATGCCGCTCGCCACCTCGATGTTCTCGATGCCACGCCGAATCTCGCCGATGCTCTCCGCGCGGGTCTTGCCGCACTCGTCGGTGATCGTGCGGGCGAGGTCCTCGATGTTCTCCTCGATCAGCGCCTTGAGCTTGAAGAGGGGCTGGATGCGGTCGCCGACGGGCACCTCGCTCCACTCGCGGAAGGCGGCCTGGGCGGCCTGCACGGCGCGGTCCACCTCCTGCGCGGTGGTCAGCGGCACGTCCGCGAGGGTCTGGGCGGTCGCGGGGTTGATGACGGGCTGCGCCTCGCTGGAGCGGGAAGGCTCCCACTGGCCGCCCACGAAGTTCTGGAGCCGGGTTTGCGTCTGGGTCATGGTTCGCCGTCCTTTCGCCGCGCCGGGCGGGTCAAACTTCCTGTTTGCTGCGGGTCGGGGCGAAGTAGGCGCGCTGGGCCCCCACCTTCTCCTCGTAGTGCTTGCGGGTCTGCTGGACCTGCTCCTGCTCGGACACTTGGGCGATGGGCACGTCCCACCAGGAGTCGAAGCCGGGCACCCGCTCACGCAGGTTGACGGGCACGACGATGACTTGGACGCCGCCCTGCTGGCCTGCGTTTTTGAGGGCCGTCTCTAGGTCGGCCAGCGTCTCAGCGCGCACCGCCTGTGCCCCCATGCCCCGCGCGTGCATCACGAAGTCCACGTTCACGACCGGGCCGTCCGTCCGCCCCGTCTCCGGGTTGCGGTGTCTCAGCTCGTTGTTGAAGCTGGGGCTGCCGCATTCCATCTGGAGGCCGCGAATGCTCATATACGCACGGTTGTCCACCAGCACGACCGTCAGGTTCAGGTTCTCCGCGACCGCCGTGACGATCTCGGAGTTCATCATCAGGTACGAACCGTCCCCGATCATCACGACGACGCGGCGATCCGGCTGGGCCAGGGCGACGCCGATCCCGGCGGGAATCTCGTAGCCCATGCAGGAAAAGCCGTACTCGACGTGGTAGGACTTGGAATCCGTGGGCCGCCACAGGCGCAGCAGATCGCCCGGCATACTCCCGGCGGCGCAGATGACGGTCGTGTTCTCGCCCGTGACGCTGTTCACCGTGCCGATCACGGCGCCCTGGGAGGGAGGCGTGCTGCCCGTGTCGGCGCGCTGGGCGTCCACGAGGCCGTGCCATTCGGTGATGAGATCGCTGGCAGCGGTGCGGGTGGCCGAGGCCGTCCCCGCCCAACCTTCCAGCGCGGCCTGAAGCGCGTTCAGCCCCTCCCGCGCATCTGCAACGAGGCTCAGCGCCCCCAGCTTCGCCGCGTCCATCGGGACCACGTTCAGGCCGATAAACTGCACGTCCGGATTCTGGAAGGCCGTCTTGCTGGCGGTCACGAAATCGCCCAGCCGCGTCCCAATCGCCAGCACCACGTCCGCCTCGCGCGCCAGGCGGTTCGCCGCGCTGCCGCCGATGGAGCCGACGGGCCCGGCGTTCTGCGGGTGGTCCCACACCAGAGAGCCCTTGCCCGCCTGCGACTCGACGACGGGGATGCCGAACGTTTCGACGAACTGCGCGAGTTGACGCTCCGCCCCGCTGTAGATCACGCCACCGCCTGCCACGATGAGGGGACGCTTGGCCTTCCGCAGGAGTTCGGCAGCCTGCCGCACCACCTCCAGTTCGGGCGGAGGGCGGCGCACCCGCCACACCCGTTCGGCGAAGAAGCTCTCGGGCCACTCGAAAGCCTCGGCCTGCACGTCCTGGGGCAGGGAGACGACCACCGCGCCCGTCTCGGCGGGGTCGGTGAGCACCCGCATCGCCTCCGGCAGGGCGGAGAGAAGCTGCTCGGGCCGCGAAATCCGGGTGTAGAAGCGGCTGACCGGGCGGAAGCAGTCGTTCACGCTCAGGTCGTGCTCCAGCGGGTGTTCGAGCTGCTGCAAGACCGGATCGGGAATGCGGTTGGCGAAGAGGTCGCTGGGCAGGAGCAGCACGGGCAGGCGGTTGACCGTCGCCAGGGCCGCCCCCGTGAGCATGTTCATGCTGCCGGGGCCGATGCTCGCGGTGCAGGCGAAGGTCTGGAGGCGGTTTTTGTGGCGGGCGTAGGCGGCGGCCACATGGACCATCCCCTGCTCGTTCTGCGGGCGGTAGGTGGGAAGGCCGAGTTCATCCCCGTACTCTTCGAGCGCCTGACCCAGCCCGGCGACGTTGCCGTGTCCGAAGATGCCCCAGACACCGGGGATGAGACGTTGCCGCACTCCATCCCGCTCGCTGTGCTGCGCGGCGAGGAATCGCAGGGCGGCTTGCGCGACCGTCAGACGAACCGTGTTCACAGGGGGGCCTCCTCCGTTCCTCGGATCGCGGGCACCGGGGGCTTTCCGCTCTCAGTCGGCACCAACGACCTCCGGTGCGGCGTCCTCGCGGTAGAGGGCGGGCGTCTCGGGTGTCGGCACCTGCACGGGCTGGCCGGTGTTGAGCGCCTCGATACAGGCGTCGGTCACCACTTGTGAGACGTACCCGTCCCACGCGCTCGCGCCCCGGAAGGACGTACCTGTCTGCACCGACTCGACCCACCCCACCAGTTCGTCCACGTACGCCTGCCGGAAGCGGTCGAGCCAGATCTGATCCACGTCGGTGGCGCTTTGCCCGTTCAGACGGACCACCGCGTCGGCGGGCTGGGCCGTGGTCACCGTGCCCGTTTCCCCCACGACCTCGGCGCAGACCTCGTAGCCGTACCCGGCGGCGGACGTGACCTCGACCGTGGCGAGGCAGCCGTCTGTGAGCGCGAGTTGGAGGAGCAGCATGTCGACCGTCTCCCCCGAGAAGTGGGGCCGGGTCCGCACCCCGCGCACGAAGACCTCCGTGACCTCCTGACCGAGCAGCCAGCGCGCCGAGTCGATGTCGTGGACCGCCGAGTTGGTGATGACCACCCGCCCCGGGAGGTGCGTGGGCACCTTCGCGTTGCGGTGGGTGCCCTTGAACATCAGGCCCCTGCCGACCTTGCCCGCCCGCACCGCCCGCTCGACGGCGAGGTGCTGGGGGTCGAACCGCCGCATCAGCCCCACGGCGACGAGCCGCCGCCCCAGGGCCTGCTCCGCCTGCACGAGGTGCCACGCGTCCTGGGCCGTCTCCGCGAGCGGCTTCTCGCACATGACCGGCTTGCCCGCCTCCAGGCACGCCCGCACAAAGGCCGCGTGCGTCGAGTCGGTGGAGGCGATCAGCACCGCGTTCACCGTGGGGTCCTCGATGAGCTGGTACGGGTCGTCGAAGACGGCGGCCCCCCCGCACTCGGCGGCGACCCGAGCGGCGCGGTCGCGGTCCACGTCGGAGGTGCCCGCGACGGCGGCGCCGGGGACGAGGCGGTGGAGGTTGTGCGCGTGGCGGGTGCCCATGCCCCCGGTGCCGATCACGCCGACTGCGATGGTCTTGTGCATGGCTGTCCCTCTCTGGCAAGAGTCCTGTGGTGGGCCTGGATGCTCGGGCGGTCTTCCGCGGCCCGAACCCCTCCCGGCGAAGAGGGGCCGAGCACCTCCCGACAGATTCTAATCGATTAGAAGAGGCGGCAGATGCAGGTGGGATTGTCAACGCGGAGCCTAGGGAAAAGGCGACTGGGAGTGTGCGCGGCGAGCTGGCCGTCGCGTGCAGGCGTGGGGACCCCGGGAGTGTGGCGCCGGAGGCGGGCCACAGCGTGGGGTCCTTGCGGCAGGCCCTCCTTACCCGGCGCGTGGCCGACGAGATGTGGGCGCGCGGGGATCACGCGGGACGCCCGGGGCGAGCCTCGGGGGTTCGACGGCGGCACGTCCTCCTGCGCGCTGCGAGGCGAGGCGTCCGCTGGTGATCAGGCGGACCCTCCGGGTTGCCGGGGCCAGCACTTCACCCTGGCCCCCGCGTCGTGATGGCTGATGAAAAAGCCGGAAGGGGAACCCCGGCGTCCGACCGCCCGGCTCCCCCTCCGTCCAGCTCTTCGGTGCTCCTGCCGCCGGGTCGTGGGCCCGGTCAGTGGGTCACCACCTGCCGCAGCAGGTACTTGACGACGCCCGCGCTGCTCGCCTCGCGCAGGAGGCACGCGTACAGCACCTCGCCGTCTTGCGCGAGGAGCAGCGTCCGCCGACCGTATTCCAACTGAAGAGTTTGGATGGCCTGCCCCCCGACGCGCTCTCCCAGGACCTGGGCCGTTCCCAGGTAGAAGCGGGCGTAGGTTCCCACCTCCCCCGGCAGCGCCTCCCCGACGTGGGCGAGCACGGTGCCCTCCCGCCCGTAGGCGGCGGCGCTCACCAGGCCGGGCGCCTCGGCGAGTTGCCCGAGCAGGGTGGCGTGCCGGGACGGGGCAGCGGGCTTGGGAGCCTCGGCGGGCGCCGGGGAGGGGGCCGCGGGCGCGGGCGGGGTCAGGCCCTCGGTCGCCTGGGGGCTTCTCAGGGCGCGCTGCACCACCGGCAGCAGGCCGCCCGAGGTGAAGGGCTTTTTCAGGAGCCCGGCGGCCCCCGCCTCCTGGGCCTGGCGGTACATGCCGTCGTTCACGACGCCGCTCATCAGGAGGACGGGCAGGCCCGCGTGCTCGGGCCGGGTCCGGAGTTCGTGGCAGAGTTCGAAGCCCCCCATCCCCGGCATCACGATGTCGGCGATCACGAGGTCGACGGTGGGGCGGCCCGCCAGGAGGCTCAGGGCGTCTTCCGCGCTGGGGGCGCCGAGCACGGTCAGGCCGTGGGGCGAGAGGCTGAATTCCAGCGCCTTGCGGACGCTGACGCTGTCGTCGACGACGAGAACTTCGGGCATGGGACTCCTTGGTGGGCAGGGAAAGGGCGCCTCAGCCGTGGGCCGCCCGCGCGTGATCGAGCTGCACGGTGGCCTCCAGCATCAGGTGTTGGGTGGAGGTGGTGATCGTGTGGGGTAGCCCCCGAACCTCGCCCTGGCGCAGGGGATGGAAGGTGAAGGGAACCCCGGGGGTCGCCTCGGTCAGCGCGTAGGTGCGCGAGAAGGCCGCCTCGCCGCCCAGACCGCCGCACTCGGCCCAGACGACCTCCCCGTTGTCGAGCACGAACTGTGCGGTCAGGTCGCCGAGCTGCACGGTCAGCCGCCCGCTCTTGCGCATCTGGTTGAGAAAGGTCAGCAGGTCGAAAAACCCGATGAGTTCGAGCGTTCCCTGAAGCCCGGCGCCGCCCTCGTCCAGGGGCTCGTCGGGCGCAGGGCCCTCGTCCGCCGAGTCGTCGAGGAGGAGATCGTCGGTGAACGGGTCCTCGTCCCCCACGGCCTCGGGGGGCTGCGGGGCCTCGGGGAGGCGGGGGCCCAGCCGCTCCAGGTGCCCCTGCACCACGCCGATCATCTCCTGCGGGGAGAGGCCGGGGGCCTGCCACAGGTCGAGGGGGCCGGTAAGGCGAGGCGGCTTTTCGCGCGCGACGAGCAGAAAGGGGCAGGAGGCGGTCGCCGGGTCGTTGCGGACGATCTCGAGGAAGTCCTCGCCCCCCATGTCGGTCAGGGTCTCGTCGCAGACGATCAGATCGGGCACGTTGCGTTCCAGCCGCGTGAGGGCGTACAGCGCCCCCTCGGCGAAGCTCGCCTCCAGGCCGCGCCCGGTGCCGAGCAGGGCGTGGGCGCGGCCCCGCGCGAAAGACCCCATCACGAAGAGCACGCTGCGAGGAGCGCTCACGGGGCCCCCCCGGCGCAAAGCTGCCCCAGCCGCCGCAGGAGCAGCGTCTCGTCCACGGGTTTGCTGAAGTAGTCGGTCGCACCCAGCGCGAAGGCCAGCCGCTGGTGTTTCTCGCCCGCCCGCGTCGTCATCACCACGACCGGGGTTCCGGCGGTGACCGGGCGGGCGCGCAGGGCCTCGATCAGTTCGTAACCGTTCATGCGGGGCATCTCCAGGTCGCTGAGAATGAGGTCGAAGGCCGGGTCCTGGGTCAGCAGCTCCAGCGCCGCCTGCCCGTCGGCGGCGGTCACGACCCGGTAGCCGCCGCGTTCGAGCATCCGCCCCACCACCCGGCGCACGCTCACCGAGTCGTCCACGAGGAGCAGCCGGGCCTGCTCGCGGGCCGCCTCCGTCCCCGTCCGGGGCGCCCACAGCCGCGGCTCCCCCGCCAGGCGTTCGAGCCCCCCCGGGTCGAGCAGCGGCACGACCTCCCCGCCGCTCGTGACCGTCGCCCCCGCCAGGAAGGGCAGGCTGGCGAGCAGCGGCTCGAGCGGGCGCAAGGAGACCTCCTCGATGTCGAGGAACTCGTCCACCTCGACCGCCGTGAACCCCGAGGCCGTGGAGAGCACCGCCACCCGCCGGGGCCCGGGCCCGTCCCCCTCCGGCAGCCCCCACAGGGGACGCAGGGGATGCAGGGAGACCCTTTGCCCCTCGTACAGGACCCGCTCGCCCGCCGGGGTGTCCAGCACCTCTTCCGGGTCGAGTTCGCGCAGGGCCGCGACGCTGTTCGTGGCGAAGGCCACCGTCTGCGGCCCCACCCGGGCGAGCACGATCTCGGCGACGCGCACGGTGAGGGGCACCCGCAGGGTGAAGGTGGTTCCCTCGCCGGGGCGGCTGCGGATCAGGAGTTCCCCGCCCAGGCGGCGGACGTTGCTCGCCACCACGTCCATGCCGACCCCGCGCCCCGCCTCCGCCGTCACCTCGCGGGCGGTCGAGAGGCCGGGGAGCAGGATCAGGTGCAGGGCGGCCTCGTCGCTCATCGCCTGGAGTTCAGCCGCCGAGCGCAGCCCGCGCGCCAGGGCCCGCTCCCGAACGGCGGCCACGTCGATGCCCCGCCCGTCGTCGCTGACCTCCACGTCGAGGTGGTGCCCGCGCGCCACGGCCCGGACGCGGAGGGTGCCCAGGGCCGGTTTGCCCGCCCGGACCCGTTCCTCCGCGGGTTCGAGGCCGTGGTGGGCCGCGTTCGTGACGAGGTGGAGCAGGGGGTCGGCGAGGCCCTGGAGCACGCCCGCCTCGACCTCCACCCGCTCGCCCTCGGTGATCAGGTGGAGGAGCCCTTCGCGCTCCCGCGCCCAGCGGCGCAACCGGGTGGTGGCCTGCCCGAAGGGCACCCGGCTCGTGCGGGCGACCTCCTGGCGCAGCCGCCGCAGCAGCTTGCCCAGCCGCTCGTTCTCGTCGCGCAGGCTGCCGAGCCCGGCTCCGAAACCGGAGCGCACCTCCCCGAAGTCGGCGGCGAGTTCGGTGACCGCCCGCGCGAGGATGTTGAGGTCGTCGTAGGCGTCGAATTCCAGCTCGTCGAACAGCTCGCCGACGCTGGCGCCTGCCCGGGAGGTCGCGGAATCCTCGCCCGCCCGCACCATGTCGGGGTTGAGGTACCTCTCCTCGAAGTCGCGCACCGCGCGCCCGATGCGGGCGTGGCTGTCCGCCATCGCCTGCGCGAGCCCGGCGAGCCCGGAGAGCGTCTGCCCCAGCCGGGCGCGGGAGACCACGAGTTCGCCCACGAGGTCCATCAGGCCGTCGAGGCGCCCCGGATCGACCCGCACGCTCGCCCGGCGCTCCGGGGTGACGGGCCGCGGCGCCTCGGGCTCGGGGGCCTGGGGGGCCGGGGCCTCGGGCTCGGGGACCTCACCCCCGACGAGCGCGGCGAGCCGAGCGCCCACCCGCGCCAGGACGGGCTTCAGGTTGTCGGGCTCGCCCTCCGCCGCGCGCAGCAGCCGCTCGACCACCGAGGTGGCCTCTAGGAGGGCCTGACGCGCGGGGGCGTCCAGGGCCCGCTCGCCGTCGCGCACCGCCGAGAGCAGGTTCTCCAGGCCGTGCCCGAAGTCGCCCAGCACCTCGAAGCCCACCATGTAGGCGCTGCCCTTGATCGTGTGGGCGGCGCGGAACATCTCGGTCACGTCGCCCGCCTCGCCCGCCTCCAGCCCGGCGCGCAGGGCGCCCAGATGCTCGCGCACCTCGGGGGCGAAGTAGCCCCACAGGTCGCTCTGCCCTTCCCGGAAGGCGCGCAGAGTCGCCTCCAACCCCGCGGGGATGGCCGGAACCTCCGGTCCCTTGGCCCGCTCCGGGGCCGACGGGGCGCGGAAGGCCGTGGGCTGGGCGGCGAGGAGGTCTTGCAGCCGCCGGGTGCCCCCGATCTGGGCGAAGGTGAGGCCCACCTCGCCCTCGCCCTGGCCGCTCGCCACCCCCTCCAGGGCGCCCCGCAGGCACACGGCGACGCTGCCGAGCACGTCCAGGAGTTGCTGCCGCAGCCCCTCGGGCAGCTCGGGGCGGGGTTCGAGGAGACGCTCGCCCAGGGCGGAGAGGCTCGACATCTGCGGGAAGCCGTAGAGGGCCGCGCTGCCCCGCATCCGGTGGTAGAGCACGACGAGGGCGTCCACGGCCCCGGGGTCGTGCCCGGCCCGCAGCTCATTCAGGCGGGATTCGAGCTGGGTCAGGTTCTGCCAGCTTTCGAGCAGGTAGGCGCCCAGCAGATCGGCGGAGTGCGCGGTCATCCCTAGTCCTCCTAACCCGGGAGCCGGAAGCGTTCCAGGCTGCCGCCGAGCTGCCCGGCGAGGGCCTGAAGCTCCTCGGCGGCCTGGCGGCCCCGCTG
Organism: Deinococcus planocerae; assembly: GCF_002869765.1. Classification (NCBI taxonomy): domain Bacteria; kingdom Thermotogati; phylum Deinococcota; class Deinococci; order Deinococcales; family Deinococcaceae; genus Deinococcus; species Deinococcus planocerae. The sequence goes on from NZ_PNOR01000012.1 coordinate 112,031, forward strand.
CACGGACACACTTGACCGCTCGGCGATCTGGGCGATCTCCCCGACCGCCTCGCCCACCTGCTCGACGCCGCGCACCTGCTCGGTCGTGGCGGCGCTGATGCTCTCGGCGAGCTGGGCCGACTGCCGGGCGAGGGCGCCGAGTTCCTGAAGCCTCTCACCGGCGGTCGTGGCGACCCGGTAGCCCGACTCCACCTCGCGGGTGCCGTCCTCCACCGAAGCGACCACCTCCTGGATCTCGCCCTGCACGGTCTTGATCAGGGTGGCGATGCGGCCCGTCGCCTGGGCGCTGTTCTCGGCGAGCTTGCGCACCTCGTCGGCGACGATGGCGAAGCGGCTTCCGGCCTCGCCCGCGCCCGCCGCCTCGATGGCCGCGTTGAGCGCGAGCAGGTTCGTCTGCGAGGAGAGGCGGGTGATGGTGTCCACGATCTCCTGAATCTCCAGCGAGCGGTCCCCGAGGGCCTTGACGCGCTTGGAGATGTCCTGCACCTCGCGTCGGACGTTTTGCATTCCGCCCAGGGTGTCTTTCACGGCGTCCTGCCCCTGCACCGAGGCGCTGAGCGCCTGTTGCGCCGCGGTCGCGCTCGCGGCGGCGATCTCGGCCATGCGGCGGATGGCGCCCGTCACCTCCTGCACCTGCTCACGCACCCGCTGGGCCTCGCCCGCGGTCGCCTCGCTGCCCTGCACGATCTCGCCGGTGGTGCCCAGCATCGCCTGCGCGCCGCCGCTCACCGAGCTTGAGGCGGCCTGGACGCCCCGCAGCACGGTGCCCAGCTCCTCGACCATCAGGTTGATGGAGTCCACCACGTTGCCGAGCACGTCCTCGGAGACGCGCCCGCGCCGGGTGAGGTCGCCGTCGGCAATGTCCATCGTCACGTCGAGGAAGTCGCCGATGTTTTGCTGGAGGCGTTGTGACTCCTCGCGCTCGCGCTGGTTCTTGAGTTCGTTCTCGCGGAGCTGGGCCGCCGTGCGGTTGAAGGTGTTCGCCATGAAGCCCAACTCGTCGCGGGTGCGGACGGGCACCTTCACGTCGAGGTCGCCCTGCCCGAGCGCCTGGCTGGCGCGGGTCAGCGCGCCCAGCGGCTTGGTGATGCTGCGGGCGAGCGCGATCAGGAGGGCGAAGGCGGCCAGCACCACGGCCCCCACGCCGAGCAGCGTGAGGAGGCGTGTGCGCTCGATTTCCTGCCGCCGCTGGGCGAACGTGACGTCGAGGTCGTTGAAGCTGACAGCGAAGAGCTTGCGGTACTCCTCGTTGACCCGGGTGGCGAGCTGGGAGAACGTCGCGGCGCTGAGGGCGGACTTGGGCTGGTTGACGATCTCGTCGCGCGCGGTCGTGAGCAGCGTCTTCAGGCTCAGGTTGGCCTTGTCATCGACGGCCTTGAGTTGGGCGGCGAAGGCCGAGTTGGCCTGCGCGGCGTACGTCAGCGACTGATTGGCGATCTCGTTCTCTTCCTGAACCTTCTCGATCAGGCCAGCGACGCGAACGCGGGTGGCGACGTCGAGTTGGCTGCGGTTGAGCGCCGTCTGTCCCTCGTGGCGCAGCTCCCCGATGGATTCGAGCAACTGGGGCAACTGCCGGGTCGAGGCGAGCACCAGGTAGAAGCTGTCGAGGTTCGGGTCGAGAATCAGCTTGGACTCGTTGGCGATCTCGGTGAGCAGGGGGAGCATGGACTCGTCGATGGCCTGTTCGTGTGCCTCGAAGCTCTGCGCCGCCGTGGTGTTGATGCCCCGGGCCTTGATGGTGTTCCACGCGCGTTCAAGTTGCGCGTAGTCGTCGAGCTCGCCGAAGGGGTCGCCGTTCTGGCGCGCCGCCGCGACCGCCTTTTGCAGGGCGGCGTCGATCTCCCGCGCCTTGGCCTGGGCAGCTTGCAGCGAGCCCACACCCGTGAGCGCGTTGTCCATCAGGCGGCGGTGTTGCTGGAGCTTGGCGAGAACGTCTTGCGCCAGGGCCACGTGGGTGACCCCGCTCTCCTGTTGCTGAAGGAGGCGAATGTCTTGCTGCCCCTGTTGCAGCACGAGCGAGAGCAGCACGCTCAGCGGAATACCGAAGGAAAAGGCGATCAGCGCGAGCTTCTGGCCGACGCGCAGGTTGGCGAGGGGGCCGCCGGCCGCCCGCGAGGTGCGGGAGCGGAGGGAAGACGAGAGGCGGGCCGTCTGGTACTGGAGTTGCATCTGGAAGACTCCTCTTGGGCGGGGCAGGGGGACGGATGGGGAGACGTCAGGCGGCAGGGCTCAGTCCGTACCCTCGGCGGTGAACTCCAGCTCCCCGACGTCGTGCGTGCTGCCCGAATCCATCAGGATGCTCGTCACGGCCAGCCCGATCAGCAGGAAGGTCACCACGCCGATGAGCAGGGCGAGCAGTCCGGTGTCGGCGCCCGAGATGGTGGTGCCTAGCGCTCCAGCGTCCACGACGCGGTGACGCAGGGCCGCCATGCCGGTGTAGTGCATGCTCACGATGGCAAAGCCCATCACCAGCCCGGCCCCGAGCTTGAGGGCGGTCATGACGGCCCGGGATCGGCCCTCGGCCCACTCGCTCGACACCAGCTTGAAGAGGAAGAACGCGGCGACGCTGGCGCCCACGGCGATGAGCACGGAGGCCAGGAAGGGCGCCCAGCTCACGCTCACGGCGGTTCCCGGAATGCGCAGGGCGTACATCCCCAGGTAGTGCATGACGACGATTCCGGTGCCGGCAACGCCTCCCGCCGTCAGCAGCCGCCCGGCGGTCAGGGCGCCCCCGTGCAAGATCAGCAGGGCCGGGTACAGCAGGGCCACCGCCGCCACACCGGAGAGGACGGTCAGCGGCAGGTTGTAGCTGATGGCCGCCGGGACCTGAAAGGCCAGCATGCCGACGAAATGCATCGCCCAGATGCCGTAGCCGATGATGAGCGCCTGCGCGACCAGCCAGAAGCGGTTGCCGGCCTCCGTGGGGCGGCGGCCCGCGCGGGCGGCGAGTTCCAGCGAGACGTAGGACGCGAAGGTGGCGATGACGTAGGACAGGGCGATGTACGTGGTGTTCCACTGATGGGTCAGGGCGTGGTGGGCGTGGTCCATGACTGTTCTCCTTACGGGGGGGGTTGAATCTGGCCTGGTGTCAGGCGCTGGTCAGGAGACCGAGCTGCGCCTGCAAGGTCTGCACGAGCGCAGGCAGGTCGAGGTGGTGAAGGGTCCCCAGGTCGCCTGCGGTGTCCTCGGCGAGCAACTCCTGGGGGGCGGGGGTGAGGGGCGTCCGCGTTTCGAAGCCGAGGACGGCCTCCACGGGAAAGGCGAGGGGTTGTCCCCCCGTTTCCACGAGCAGGGCCAGCCCCGCGCTCGGCTCGGGCTCGCCGACCAGACCGGCGAGGTTGACGAGCGGAACCGGTCGGCCCTGCACCGCGCAGACTCCCAGCAGCACCCGGCGGCTCAGGGGCAGCGCGGCGAGCCGCCCCGGCTCGAAGGCCTCGCGGCTGTGGTCGGCGGGCACGGCGAACACGCGCTCACCGAGGCGAAAGAGCAGGACCCGGCGCCCCTGCACGCGGGATCAGCCCACCACGCGGCGCACGGAGTCGAGGATCTGGGCGGGCGTGTACGGCTTGGTCACGTACTCGCTCGCCCCCTGACGCAAGCCCCAGCGCACGTCGGTGTCGTTGCCCTTGCTCGACACGAGCACGACCTTGACGCCCTGGGTGAGCGCGTTTTTCCTCAGCGCCCGCAGCACCTCGTAGCCGTTTTGTCCAGGCATGACCACATCGAGCAGCACCAGGTCGGGGCGCTCGGCGGCCACCCGGCCCTCCACCTCGGTGGGGTCGCTCACGGTAATGACCTGGTGGGCTTCCGAGCGGAGGATGCTCTCCATCAGGGCGAGATCGGCGGTGGAGTCGTCTGCGACAAGAATCTTAGCCATGCGCTTCTCCTGGGAAGGGGGTGACCCGGCGGGCGGGCGGAAAGGGGCAGAGCCTCCGCTCGCCGAAACCTCGTGTCTGTGGCGGCGGGAGGGCCGCCGGGGCGGACGCGCGTTGGGTGGGCCAGGCCGGAGTGGGGACGGGAGCGGTGGGGGGGTGGCGAGACCTCCTCGCACGGTGGGCGACGTGGCCGGAGCAACCCCGGAACCACACCCGCCCCCGCCTCGGGAGCCCCGGCACCCTGAGGGGAGCGGCCCACACCCCTCCACCAGCGCCGATGGAGCCACGTTAGGTCCCGAGTTCTCACAGCCGCATCACAACCGGCGTGTCTTTCTTCGACGTTAAGACGTCAAAAGCCGGGTTTCCGGCCCCCCGCGCGCCGGGCCGGGGCCGAATCTGTAGCGCTGCGTACACTCTCCGGCCTCCCCCGCCCCCCCGCGAGCGGGCGGCCCGCGGGTGAGATCATCCCGCGGTCAGGAGGGGTGCCGGGCTCAGCGGGTGCGGGTGACCTTGCTCAGCAGCGGCGGGGCGTCGGGGTCGAGGCCGCGGTGCAGGGCCAGGTGCGCCGCGAAAAGGTAGAAGGTCAGCGCGCTGGCGAGGGGGTCGGTTAGGGCGTGGCCGGTGGGAGGCGTTTCCAGGGTGCCTCCCGGCTGGGGCCCCAGGGTCCGCAGGTCCGCCCCCTGAGCGAGCAGCTCCGCGTAGGCCCGCGAGGTCGCCTCCCCCGCCGCGTCCGCGGACGTGAGGCCGAGCAGCGGCACCCCCTCGGCGAGCAGCCGTTTGGGGCCGTGGCTGAACTCCGCCGCCGAGTACGCCTCGGCGTGAATCCCGCACGTCTCCTTGAGCTTGAGGGCCACCTCCTGCCCCACCCCGAAGTGCAGTCCCCGGGCCAGCACGAGCACGTTCTCCGCGAAGCGGTAGCGCTCGGCGAGGTCGCGGGCCTGGACTTCCAGCCCCAGGGTTCGTTCGAGCACGTCCGGCAGGCGACCGAGAGCAGCCGTCAGCTCCCCGTCCGCCGTGAGGTCGGCGATCACGGGCAGGAAGGCGCTCAGGCTGGCGAGGTAACTCTTGGTGGCCGCCACCGCCTGCTCCTCGCCGCAGCGCAGCGGGAGGACGAATTCCGCCTGCCCGGCGAGGTCGCTCTCCTCCACGTTCACCAGGGCGACCGTGGTGGCGCCCCCCTCGCGGGCCATGCGGACGGTCTCCACGACGTCGGGGCTGGCGCCCGACTGCGAGACGGCGATCACGAGCGCGCCGCGCAGGTCGAGCCGCGCCCCGTAGAGGGTGTGCACGCTCGGCCCCAGGCTGGCGACGGGCAGCGAGAGGTGCGTTTCGAGCGCGTACTTGAGGACCGTGCAGGCGTGGTCGCTGCTTCCGCGGGCGACCGTGACGGCGTAGGGGGGGCGTCTGTGGCGCAGCACGGCGGCGAGGGTCCGGCACGCCGCGGCGTTCTCGCGCGCCTGCCGGGCGATGATCTGGGGCGCCTCGCGGGCTTCTCGCAACATCAGGGGTTCGGTCATGGGGTCTCCAGCACGGGAACGCCCGCCACGTACACCTGCCAGACGCTCAGGTCGCGGTCTAGGACGGTGAGGTCGGCGCGCAGGCCGGGCTCCAGGCGGCCCCGGTCGCCCAGCCCCAGCGAGCGGGCGGGCACGTCGCTCAGAATCGCGCTCGCCTCGCCCAGGGGCAGGCCCGCCCGCACGGCGTTTCTCAGGGCCGCGTCCAGGGTCAGCAGACTTCCGGCGATGGTGCCGTCCGCGAGCGTCGCCTTTCCCGCCTGCACCGTGACCCGCTGCCCGCCGAGGTCGCTCTCGCCGTCGCCCAGCCCCGCCGCGCGCATGGCGTCGGTGACCAGCAGCACCCGGCCCGGGGCGGCGGCGCGGGCCAGCCGGAAGCTCGTCTCGTGGACGTGGATGCCGTCGAGGATGACCTCGGTGAAGGCGTGCGGGTCGGCGAGCAGGGCGCCCGCCGGGCCGGGGGCGCGGCCCTCGATCCCGCCCATCGCGTTGAAGAGGTGGGTGGCGCAGGTGCGGGCCCCTACCTCAGACAAGGCCCGCAAGAAGGCGCTCACCGTCTCCGCGTCCGCTCGGGTGTGCCCCACGCCGACACGCACCCCGGCGCGGGCAAAGGCGAGGCCCGCCTCCAGCGCGCCGGACAGCTCGGGGGCGAGGGTCACCGCGCGGATCACGCCCGTCGCCAGCGCCTCGGCCACGAGGTCCGGCGTGGGGTCCACCGCGTGCGGGGGCTGCGCGCCCAGCCGCCCCGGGGAGATGAAGGGCCCCTCCAGGTGCGCGCCGGGGATGTCCGCGCCGCCCTCTACCCCTTCATCCATCACCTGCCGCACGCCCGCGAGCGCCCCTAGAACGTTCGGCCAGGGATTCGTGATCGTCGTGGGCAGCAGGGTGGTCGTGCCGTGCCGGGCGTGGAAGCGGGCCAGGGTCCGTACGCCCGCCGCGCCGTCCATCGTGTCCCCGCCCGCGCCGCCGTGGACGTGGGTGTCGACGAACCCGGGGAGGATGAAGCACTCCCCCGTACCCGAGACCGCTTGCGGCATGACGCTCTC